>VFZQ01000774.1 GCA_016871135.1 Acidobacteriota bacterium
CGAGCGAATCGAAATCACGACGCACGCCTGCAGGGTTACCCATATCCCAGTTTACACCGGACGCTTGAAAGTCGTCTCTATATTATGCGGGACTCAATAGTAAGATCGCGACTTTCTTCAGTCCGGCTATTGCTGGTTTCGATTCGGCGGCCTCGGCTGCGGGCATTCCATGAGCTCCTATTTTTCAAGTTCCATTACCCAGGTGCGGATCAGGTTTGCGACCGCCTCGGAGTCCTTCTTCACCAGATCGTTGATATGACGCGCAAGAACATCGCCCTTCCGCACTTCGGCCTTCGGTACTTCTAGTTGCAGGACGGCTTGCTGCGTAAGGCGTTCCTGCTCGGCGGCGCGATCGGCCAACTGCTCTTCGATCGACTTTGCCGGCGTGTTTTCTGACGCTTCGAGCTGTTTCACACTGCCGCCTCCTTCGATCGCTCCGTCGAGAGTCACATCGACGTGTTGGCCTTTCTTCTTTCGCATCACGAGTCCAGCAAACTTTCCGCTCGCCGCGCCCAATGCGCCCCCGATCTTTCGGAAGAGCCGGTAGATCCCATACAGGAGCCCGAGCGCCATCGCGATCACGAGTGGCGGCAGCCAACTCTGCTGAATGAACCAGTTCAGGTGCCCCTCCATTGGAATCCGCAGCCAGGCCGGAATCACCCCCGGAAGCAGGATGCCAGGGACCGGCGACGGCGCTGGAGCAGCCGCCGACAGTGGCGGGTTCGGATTCCGCGTCGTTTCGAACGGCATCGTTTCGACGATGATCTGGTCGCCGCGCTCTTGCTGAAAGCCTACCGCTGCTGCGACCAAATCTTTGATGGCGCGCAGCTTCTCCGGCGGCGCCGGTTCCACCAGCCGTTTCGATCCGTCGGTCCGAACCATGTGATCCAGCAAAACCGCCGCCGAAAGACGCTTGATTTGTCCCTGCGGAAACTTGATATGCCGCACCACCCGGCTTGTTTGGAACGTCGTGTTTTCAGACTTTCGGTACAGAGGGGATAAGGCCGTGCTTCCCGGTCTGGACTGCGGACGCGGCAGGTTTGACGGAGTTCCGGGAATGCCGTTTGACCCCGTCCCCGCCGAGCCGTCCTCGGACTTCTGCGAGTTCAGCATCACCGACCGCGTGGGGTCGAATGTCTCCTCGCTTTGGTCCCCGCTGGCCATGTCGCAATCGAGCGATACCGACGCCCGAAACCTATCCGTGCCCAGCAACGGTTCAAGTGTCGACTGGATCTTTCGACGAAGGTCCTCCTCCATTTTCTTGCGGTACTCGATCAATGCGCGCGAAAACTCTTCCTGCTGCTCCTCGCCCGCCTTTGGCGCGCCCAGCAGATTGCCCTTCATATCGAGGATCGAAACCTGATCCGGCGTCAATCCCTCCACCGCGCTCGCCGCCAGATGTGCGATCGCGCGAATATTCGCCTTCGATAACGCGGCCGCCGGCTTCAACTTTACGAGCACGCTTGCCTTGGCCGGCTGCTGGTTTTCGATAAACAGCGTCTTGCGGGGGAACGTGATATGCACGCGCGCCGACTCGACCTCCTGCAGCGCCATCACCGACCGTTCCAATTCGCCTTCGATCGCCCGGTGATAATTCACCTGCTCGGTGAATTCGCTCGCGCCGAAATTCGCCTTGTCGAAGATCTCGAATCCGATCCGTCCCGACTTGGGAAGCCCCGCCGAGGCGAGTTGAATCCGCAGCTCGTCGACCTTCTCCGACGGCACTCGTATCGTCCGCCCATCGTCGGTCAACCGCACCTCCACCGCCTTTTCGCGCAGCGACGCCAGCACAGGACCGGCATCTTCGGCGGCTAAATTCTGGAACAGAGGTTTGAAGTTCTTCTCGGTCTGCCAGTAACGAAAGACGAAGATTCCGGCCACGACGGCAAACGCCGCCGCGCCGATCACAATGCGCTGCCGCATCGTGAGTCGGAAGAAGAGTTCCCGAATCTGTTCCCAGTAAACCTGCATGGCCCCTTACATCTGCATCCGCATGACTTCTTGATACGCCTGCACGACCTTGTTGCGCACCTGGAGGAATGTTTCAAACGCCAACTCGGCCCGCTGGCTCGCCAATACCATTTGATGAATCTCTTGCGTTTCTCCGGTCAGAAACCGGTTTGCGGCGGCATCCGCCTCCAGCCTCATTTCTTCAACGCCCTGGATCGCCTTCGCCAGCACGTCGCCAAACGCCGCGCCCTCGGGTTTCTTGGGTGCGTCGACGTGATCGGGACGAATGACTGGTGCTATGGATTGAATGGACGGCATACGATTACCTCATCAGATCGAGCGAGCGTTGGATCATGTCTTTAATCGCCGACATCGCCGCGACATTCGAGTGATAGCCCCGCGTCGCTGCCATCAGATCGACCATGTCCTCGGCCGGATTAATGTTGGGGAACGCGACGTACCCCTGCGCGTCGGCGTCCGGGTGACCTGGAATGTAGCGGCGTTCCGGCTCGCGCGTGTCTTCGATCACATCGGATACCCGGACCCCTTGCGGCCCGGCGCTGATCTCCTTTTGGAACACACTCTGAAACGGCTGTTCCGATTTGGACGCCTCGAAGATGACATCTTTTCGCCGGTAAGGGCCTCCCTGAGGAGTTCTTGTCGTTTCGGCGTTGGCCAGGTTCTCCACCAGAACCTCGGCGCGGCGCCGTTGGGCCTCCAAACCCGATGCGCTAACGGAGAGCAAATTAAAGAGACTCATGCGCCGCGGCCCTCGGTCAAGGCGTTCTTGATAGCCCGGAACTGTCCTTTAGCCATCATGCCAACTAGTTGAAAACGCACGGCGTTTTCGGCTAGCAGGCGCGCCTCGCGCTCCATGCTCACGTCGTTGCCGTCGTTGCGGGTTTCCAGTCCGGCGGGCTCCAGCACATCCGCCTGCCGGCCCTTGACCAGCTTGGCGAATTCCGCCTGAAAATCGATG
>VFZQ01000775.1 GCA_016871135.1 Acidobacteriota bacterium
CGCTGGAGGGCGTGGGGGCGGCTTTGGCCGCGTTCCGGATGTCGCTGGAATCGGAGTCCCAGCTCTAGGGCGAGGGGTCTGGCGGCGAACAGAACGGGCCACTGCAGGATTCGGCGAGGTAACTTGCCGCCTCGCACCTGCGCTAGGGAGACACCGTGGCTCGTCTAGAAGATTTGACCGTCGACGCCGAAGTTTGTGGCATCGTGCCAAACCAGACCGTTCGCATTGTCTCATCGCGCTGGATGTGCGCGTCGGCGCTGGTACGGTCTTTCGACGCCAGGATCATCGATCTGAAGCCGTAGAAGTAAGCCGCGCTGGCCAGCGCCGCACAAGTTCCGGGAAACCACAGATTCTCGCTTCCAATCAACACGCCCAATCCGGCACCGACTACTGCACCAATCAACGGTGCGATGAATAGACCGCCGAAGGCGGCGAGAAGCGCCTCACGGGATTTTCCGAGGGCGTCCATCTGCTCCCACTCACGGGAGCCATCTGTGAACTGTCTTCCGCAGCGGGGGCAAGTGATGATCTTCGGCTCGCCGAGCCTGAAGTTCACCGGGCCGCCCGGTTCCACGGTCACCTTAATCGTCTTCCCGCAGTGCGGACACCCCGCCCACTTGATGTACATCGATCCTCCCAATCTAGGTGCAGCGGACGCCTCGACAATCGCGCCGATTCATCCGGGGACACCCCTGCTTCCAGAATGCTATCTGTCGCTCACCAGCACTGCGCCCGAGTTGCGAGATGCCGCCTCCCAAATGCGCCCGGGAGCTGCCATCTGCGCGCCGGTGGCATGTTGCCGAGGCGCTCGAGCTACTCGCCAAAGTGCAGCCAGTCGGATTCCTCAATCGACTCAAGGAAGGCCGCCACCTCCGGAAGTACTCCATGCCGATCCGCCCACTCGAGGTGCTCCTGAAGGCGGACAATTTTGAAAAGGGCCGGCGTGCCGTGCCAAGCCCCCAGTATCAACGGCAGCGCCGACATTCACGCGCCGCTAGTCTGCACGGCATGAGCGACAAAGCGGACGGATGTGGCTGGATCGTGGTTTTGGGCATCGCCATCGTGGTTTTGGGCATGGCGATCGAAGCCTGGAACGCGCTTCTCCGCCCGTTCCAGGGCGCGATCGTCGGCGCGATCGTCGGCGCGATCGTCGGCTGGATCGTCGTCGTGATCGTCGACTGGATCGTCAAACGCGTTCGCAGCGGCGCGATCAAAGGCGCAATCAAGGGTGCGATCAAAGGCGCGATCGCGGGCGCGATCGTCGTCGGGATCGGCTGGATCGTCGGCGTGATCGTCGGCGCGAGCGTCGGCGCGAGCGTCGGCGCGAGCGTCGGCGCGAGCGTCGGCGGCGAGATCGTCGGCGCGAGCGTGATCGTAGGCGCGGTCGTGATCATCGGCGCGATCGTCGGCGCGATCGTCGGCGCGATCGGCGTGGTCGATGGCTGCGATCAAGGGCGCGATCAAGGGCGCGATCGGCGTGGTCGATGGCTGCCATCAAAGGCGCTATCAAGCGACGACGATCGCAAACGCGCGATCAAAGGTGCGATCGGCGTCGGGATCGTCGGGATCGTCGGGATCGTCGGCGTGATCGTCGGCGCGATCGTCGGCGGCACGGGCAGCGTCGTCGGCGCAAGCGTCGGCGGCACGGGCAGCGTCGTCGGCGCGATCGTGATCATCGGCGCGATCGTCGGCGTGATCGCCGGCGTGATCGTCGGCGCGATCGTTAGCACGATCGGCGCGACCGACCACGATCGCAAGGACAATTTCACAGCCGCGAGCGTCGGCGCGGGCGTCGGCGCGGGCGTCGGCGTGATCGGCGGCGGGAACGTCGCCGCGATCGTCGTTGGGGGCAAGATCGTCGTCCCGATCATCGGCGTCGCGATCGTGGGCGCGATCGTGGGCGCGATCGTGGGCGCGATCGTCAGCGCGACCGACCACGATCGCGAGAACGTGATCCGAGGCGCGATCGTCGGCGCGATCAAGGGCGCGATCGTCGGCGCGATCGCCGTCGCGATCTTCGCCGTCGGCGTGATCGGCGCCGTCGCGATCGCCTTCGCGACAACACATGCAGGCGCGATCGTCGGCGGGATCCTTGGCGCGATCGGCGGCGCGATCACCTCCCTTACCGTGGGCCGAGGTGATCGAAGCGGAGGTTGACCCTGCCGTGGTCACAGATCCCGCGCTAAGCGATGCGATCGAGGCGACGGGACTTCCGTGGCGCGTGAGGGACAAGGGCACCAACATCGAGATGCTGCTGATCCCGCCGGGTGAGTTCGTGATGGGTAAGAGCAGAGGCGATGATGCGGCAAGGGAGAACGAACTACCCGCGCATGAGGTGAAGCTGACAAGGGCGTTCTACTTGGGACGCTATGAAGTGACGCAGCAGCAGTATGCGCGGGTCACGAAGTTGGTCCCAAGTTTTTATTCTCATCCAGCGAAGCCAACGGTGCCCACACTTGAGGCGTTGATGGCGGATGGAGCGACAAAGTCGCAAGCGGAAAGGGAGGTGTCTGAGGCGAAGGAGAAGTTGAACGCGTGGCTTGCTATGCAACAACAGCCCGCATCTGATGCGAAGGGGAAGGAGTGGCCAGTTGAGCAGGTTTCGTGGGCTGACTGCGCAGCGTTCTGCAAGAAGGCTGGCTTTCGCTTGCCAACAGAAGCAGAGTGGGAGTATGCGTGCCGAGCGGGGACACGCACGCCCAGATATGGTGAGTTGGGCGAGATAGCTTGGTGGGCCGAAAATAGTGAAAGAGAAACGCACGCAGTTGGAACAAAGCAGGCGAATGCACTGGGACTGCACGACATGATTGGCAATGTGTTTGAGTGGGTGAACGACTGGTTCGGCGACAATTACTACTCAACGAGCCCATCGGTAAACCCGCAGGGGCCGTCGTCTGGTACGTCCCGTGTGTTGCGCGGCGG
>VFZQ01000776.1 GCA_016871135.1 Acidobacteriota bacterium
AGTTCGTTCGATCATTGCTTCGTGATCACCTCGTCAAGGTTCAACAGCACGCTCGCGACGGTTGTATACGCCGCCAACTCAACCGCGCTCAAGGACGGCTCGCGCGGCGAGTCTCCGGCCTTCAACAACTCCGCCGCCGCGCCTGCATTCGCGCGATACGCCGCCAAACGCCTTTCAAATCCCGCTTGCAGCACCGCGAGTTCCGATACGGTTGGCACGCGCGATGTCGCCAGTGCAAATCCGAAACGAATACGCGCCGCGAGCGAAGCGCCGCCCTCCAGCATCATCCGCTCGGCAAGTTTTCGCGACGCCTCGACATACGTTTCATCGTTCAACAACGCCAGCGCCTGCAACGGCGTCGTACTCAGAGGCCGCCGCGTCGAGCAGAACTCGCGAGTCGGTGCATCGAAGGTCGTCAACGACGGCGGCGGCACGGTGCGTTTCCAATACGTGTACAAACTGCGCCGGTAGAGATCGGCGCCCTTCGATTGCACGTACAACTTCTGATCGTCGATCACCGAAAGCTGCTCCCACAAGCCCTCGGGCTGATACGGCTTCACCGGCCCGCCCCCAATCTTTTCGTGCAACAACCCGGACACCGCCAGCGCCTGATCGCGTATCATCTCCGCCGCCAATCGCACACGCGGCCCCCGCGCCAACAACCGGTTCTCCGGATCTTTTTCGACTAGCGCCGGCGTGGCTTTCGACGACTGCTTGTACGCCGCGCTCATCACAATCCGCCGAATCATCGCCTTCGTATCCCATCCGCTCTTGATGCACTCCAGCGCCAAGTAATCCAACAGTTCCGGATGCGACGGAGTCTCGCCTTGCGAACCGAAATCCTCCGACGTCTTCACAAGTCCCACGCCAAACAACGACTGCCAAAGCCGATTCACCGCCACGCGCGCCGTCAACGGATGCGCGGGATCGGTCAGCCACTTCGCCAGCGCCAGTCGATCCGCCTTCGCGCCCTCCGGCATCGGAAGCAGGAACGACGGCACGCCCGGCGTCACTTTTTCACCCGGCTTATCGTAAGCTCCGCGCGCAAGAATAAACGTATCGCGCGGCGCCTCCATCTCAGCCATCACCATCGTCGACGGCAGCTTCTGCTCGATCGCCCGCTGTTCCGCTTGCAGTCGCGCCAATTCGTCCCCAGCGCGCCGCCGCTCCTTGTGATGAGAAACAAGAAACGCCTGTTTTGATTTTTCGGCTTTTTTGACCGGCTCGGGAAACTCATCGCTTGTTACCGAAATCCGAAACCGGCCCAGTAGCGCGCCTTCGCCAAACTCATTGCCAAGCCGAATCGTGAACCGCCCGCCGGCGATCATCGATTTCGTTTCAACGACTGCATAATGCGGCACGGCGACATCGGGATCCACCGACCACCCTCTCTTCAACTGCCGCATCGGCCGCACCACGCGATCGAGGATCGATTCCGGTGATTGCCCCGTCGCCGATACAGTTCCAAGGTCCAGTTTCTCGCCGCCATCGCGCTCAACTTCAAACAACGTCAACACGCCCTTGCCGTCATCCCCGCGCCCCGACCCACCTTGCGGAAACCGCGCATCGGGAATCAACTCGATGCGAAACCCAGTGATTTCATTCGATGGTGCATTCACCTGCAGGGTGTAGATATCGCGGTCGGGCCGCTTGCCCGTCGAAACGATCGAACCATCGGGCTCCACCGCAAGCGTCGCGCCGTTGTCCGACCGCAATTGCGCCGGCTGCATTACTTCCCATCGCGGCTCGCGCCACACCAGGGTCTCTTTCTCCAGTTTCGCCTCGACCTCACGCAAGACCGCGCGTTGTCGAACGACCCGCCCGCGCGCTTCCTCCGCCTTCGCTTCCAACTCCTCATCGGGTAGCTTCAACACCGGCTGCAAGTTTCCACGCCCATCGCGCGGCCCGCCCGTGCCAATCTCTTTCACATTGTTGAAGAACGCATAGAACCGGTAAAAGTCGCGATTCGAAATCGGATCGTACTTGTGATCGTGACATCGCGCACAACCAATCGTCAGGCCCAAAAACACGGTGCCCGCGGTCGACATACGGTCGACGATATTTTCATTGTGAAACTCTTCCGCGATCGACCCGGCCTCCGTGTTAACACGGTGATTTCGATTGAACCCGGTTGCAATCTTCTGGCTGAGCGTCGCGTTCGGCAGCAGGTCCCCGGCAAGTTGCTCGGTCAGAAAGCGATCGTAGGGCATGTTCTTGTTGTAAGCCTCGACCACCCAGTCCCGCCACGCCCACATGTTCTTTTCGGGATCGACCTGATACCCGTGTGTGTCGGCGTATCGCGCGGCATCGAGCCACTCAACCGCCCACTTTTCTCCATACCGCGGCGAAGCCAGTAGGCGGTCTACCGCCTTCGCGTAATCGCCGGTCTTTTCGAACTCCCGCAACTCCGCGGGCGACGGCGGCAGTCCGGTTATGTCGAAGCTCACGCGCCGTAACAACTGCGCGCGCGTTGCCGGCACAGACATCCGCAATCCCTCTTTTGAAAGCCTCGCCGCCACAAACGCATCGATACTCGAAAGCGTCGGCGCGGCCGGCGGCACGAACGCCCAATGCGTCTGCCACTTCGCACCCTGCACGATCCAGCGTTCGATCAACTTCGCTTCGGACGGAGTCAGCCGCTTGTGCCCAAGATGAGCGGGCGGCATGCGCAGCGCATCGTTCGGATGATTGATGCGCTTCAAAATCCTCGACGCTCCCGGATCTCCAGGAACAATCGCGGCCGTCTTCGCTTCGGCCTCCACATCCAGCCGCAGCCCCGCCATCCGATTTGCCTCATCCGGGCCATGACACGCAAAGCACCGGTCGGAAAGCAACGGCCGCACCTCCCGCGCAAAATCGACGGGCTGCGCGCGTAAGGCGATCGCTGCAAAAAGAAGTAGCCGCATTTAAGAGTACCAATCT
>VFZQ01000777.1 GCA_016871135.1 Acidobacteriota bacterium
GGCGGCGCGGTCGCCCAATCCTTCGTAGCAATCTCCAAGCCGGATGTGGACCGACGGAAGCGATTCGACCTGCAGCTTTCGCGGAGACAACGTACCGATTCGGCGATAGAGCTCGATGGAGCGTTTCGCGTTCGGTAGCGCATCGGCATAGCGCTTCAGCGAGTTCATCGACGCGGCCATGCGGTCGAGGGAAAGCGCGGCGGCTTCAAGGTAATCGATGTTGTCCGGATCAGACTTAAGCAACGTTTCCGCAATAACGCTCGCCCGCCGGAAAACCACAATCGCCTGGGAGTGATCGGCGAGGCCGTAATAGACATCGCCGATGCGCGTCAACAGGCCTCCGACATCTCGAGTGGCGCGAACATTGTTGACGTCCGCGGCCGCAACGGCCTCGGCGATGGGCAGCGCGCGCTGGTAATGATCGAGTGCCAGACGAAGATCTCGCTTCGGATTAGTCCGGATGGTATGCGGCGTGCCGGCGCTGATCTCGGCCTGCATGAGGCGAACTTTGGATCGCACATCGAGCCGGTCGGATTCGACCAGTTGCTTGGCAAGTTCGATCGCCCGCAGGGCCGTGGCGTAGGCTTCCTCGAAACGGCGAAGGCGCGTGAGAGCGGACGACTGGCGATAGAGCGCGCGTTGGCGGTCGAAAACCTGCGAGTCGCCTTCCAACAGCCGAACTGCGGCTTCGGTATCGGATAGAGCGAGTTCGAATTTCCCGAGGCCGGAACGAATCAAGGCGCGGTCGAGATGCGTGTTGGCCGCGGTGCGGCGAAGTTTTTGATCACGATCGGTCTTTTCCCGAAAATTCGAGAGCGCCTCGGTAGCGATGTCTTCGGCGCTTGCGGCTTTCCCCGTGTCCGTCATTGCAATCGCCAGGCTGGACTGCATATGCATCAGTTGCCGTCGCCATTCGGCATCGTGATCCGGCAGACGCCGCCACAGGGCGATGGCTTTTCGGTAGCTCACGATCGCGCCAGGGATGTCGCCTAAATGCTCCATCGCGGGGTTGCCTTCGACATCGGCGACCTTCTGATAGGCGCGCGCCAAGTCCGCCACAATGCGCGGGTCGTCCTTGGCTTCGCGCTCCATGCGCTGCAAGTGCTCCCGCGCGGTCGTCACAACGAGTTGGCGGGCCTTCGTCGCGCCGGGAAGAGTCTGGATGGAGTCGTGAAACTCGAAGAGAAATTGTTCGGTAAGTTTGCGAAGTTGATCGAGGCGTTGTTGCGAAAGATCGCGCTCGCGGCGCGCTTCGGCGGCTTGCTGCAAGGCCGATTCCCGGTGATGCGCGGCTTCGGCCGCTGCGATGGTCGCTCGTTGCGCTTCGGAAGCGGCGAGTTGGCGCTGTTGTTCGGCGCGGCGAGCCTGCTCCGACGAGTAGACTGCGCTCGCTGCGATCGCGGACACAAACGCGACGCCGGCGGCAATCGCAACCTTGTGGCGCCAAACGAATTTGCGCGTGATGTAGGCGAACGAATCGCCGCGGGCGAGCACCGGCCTGCCATCGAGGTATCGTTCGATATCGGCGGCAAGTTGCTCGGCCGATCCGTAACGGCGTGCGGGGTCGACCGCCATCGCCTTTTGCAGGATGTTGTCGATGTCGGAATCAATGCCGGCTTTCGGTGGTGGATCGTTGCGAATCGCTTCGACCATCTGTGCAAGCGCGGCGTTTGGGAAGCTTCTGGCGCGCCGGTCGGTCAGCAGTTCGAACAACACCGCGCCAAGCGAGTAGACGTCGGCGGCGGTTGTGACGGGGACGCCGGCGACCTGCTCCGGGCTCGCATATTCGGGAGTGAAGAAACCCGTGTTGAGCGTCTGGCCCGGCACATCATGCGTAATGAATTTCGCAATACCGAAGTCGAGCAACTTCGGAACGCCGCCGGCGGTGATGAGAATGTTGGCGGGCTTGATGTCGCGATGAACGATCAGATTTCGATGCGCGCAGGCGACGGCATCGCAGACCTTCAAAAAGATGCGGCAGCGCTCGGCGGCCGGCAGGTTGCGCGCGAAATCGCGGAGCGGCGCTCCGTCGACATACTCCATCGCCAGATAAAGCTGGCCATCGCCGGTTTCGCCGCCATCGATCAGGCGCGCGATGTTGGGATGTTCCAGTCCCGCGAGCATTTGACGCTCGGCGCGGAAGCGCGCGGAAGCGCCGGGAATGACGAAATCGGCGCGCAACACCTTGATCGCGGCAAGTTGTTCGAAGTGCCCGTCGTCGCGGGAAGCGAGGTAGACGGCGCCCATTCCACCAGCACCCAAGGGCCGCAAGATTCGCCAGGGGCCCGCGCGGGAGATCTCCTCTTGCCGCGGGGCGATCCAAGCGGACGCGGTGATACGGACCGCCTCGTCGGCGGGGTCTTTGGTAAGTGCATCCGCGGCCAGCATGCTCCGCAGTTCGGCCCACAATTCGGCATCGTTGCCGCAAGCGGCCCGCGCCCACGTTTCGCGCTCCTCAGCCGGGCGGTCACACGATTGGTGGAACAGATCTTCGAGCGTCTTCCAACGGCCGGGGTTCATCACCAACTCCTCGCGGCGCAATGCCGCCATTTCTCATGCGGATTCGCCGGAAGAAAATGATCATACGAAGATAAGATTTTTTTCGAGTGCCCGTTTTTCGATGTCCGGCACGGCTGCGTCGGCCGCCGGATAACCGACTGGAATGAGCAGGAAAGGTCGCTCGTTGGCCGGGCGATTGAGGATGCGTCCGAGGAATCCCATGGGACTCGGCGTGTGTGTAAGCGTAACCAAACCCGCGACGTGAAGCGCGGCAAGCAGAAAGCCCGTTGCGATTCCAACCGATTCATTCACGTAGTAGTGCTTGAACTTCTGTTCGTCTTCGTCGATGCCGTAATCGACACGGAACACAACGATCAACCACGGCGCGTCTTCCAGAAACGGCTTGCGCCAGTCGGTCCCGA
>VFZQ01000778.1 GCA_016871135.1 Acidobacteriota bacterium
CGATAGCGGCAACGAGCCGATAGCGATGCCGATCCTCGAACAAATCGAGGCCGAGATCGACTCCCGCGGCTTGGAGAACTGGGAACCTTCGGAAACGATCGCGCAACCGCTCGCACTGCTCTACCGGTGCCTGGCTCGTTCGGACAAAGACGGCGACGCAACCAAGAAACTTTACGCGAAGTTATGCCGCCTGGATCCCGTCGCCGCGATGAACGTGTTGAGATAGGTGATGCATGGCCCGCAACGACTTCGAAAGTAGCGTAACCATTCCCTTTCTCGACCGCATCACCGATCGCGATCCGAGGAACACGCAGGAAGCCATGCCGACACGCGCCCAATCGGTACGGATACTCAAGGAGGCGTTGCGGCGCGATCTGGAATGGCTTCTGAACACCAGGCGCATCAAGGACGAGTCGACCGATCCCAAGGCCGAGCTCACAAGCTCTCTCTACAACTACGGACTCCCGGACGCCTCGCATTTTTCGCTGCGGTCGTCGCGCGATCAAAACCGCCTCGGCTGGTTGCTCGAATCAACGGTGGCGTTGTTTGAACCACGCCTGAAAAACGCCAAGGTCTTCATGGTGCCAACCGACGATGGCTCGATGAAGGTGAAGTTCCGCGTCGACGGACTTCTGCAGATGGATCCGGCGCCCGAGCGCATCACCTTCGATACGACCCTAGATCTCGCCAGCCAGAATTACAACGTGGAGAGCTGACCATGCGCGACGATCTGCTCTTCTACTACGAACGCGAACTCACCTTCTTGCGCCAGATGGGCGTCGAGTTCGCCGAGAAGTATCCGAAGATCGCCAGCCGCCTGACGCTTGAAGCCACGCAGTGCGAGGACCCGCACGTCGAGCGGTTGCTCGAAGCGTTCGCATTCCTCGCCGCGCGCGTCCATCTGAAGATTGACGACCAGTTCCCGGAAATCACAGAGGCGATGTTGTCGATCGTGTACCCGCACTTTATCCGTCCGGTGCCGTCGATGTCGATCGTCGAATTGTTCACCGACCTGGAAAACGCCGGTCTAATGAACGGCATGAAAGTCCCGCGCGGAACGGCGTTGCAATCGCGGCCCGTCGATGGCTTGCCGCTGCGGTTCCAGACGTCCCAAGACGTGACCTTTTGGCCGCTGGCGGTTGCGGGTACGCAATGGAAAGCACCGGACCGGTTGACCCCGCCGCCGAGGGTGACCTCCGCGGTCGCCGCGCTCCGGTTCGAACTAAAACTCACCGGGCAGGCCGCCTTCGACAAGCTCCAGATGCAGGATCTGCGCTTCTATTTGAACGGAGAATCGAGCAACGTCAACACGCTTTACGAACTGCTGTCCAATAGCTGTGGCCAGATCTTACTTCGCGATCTGGCGCCAAACTCGCGGCGGCCGCCGATCGTTCTGCCGCCTTCGAACTTGAAAGCCGGCGGGTTTGAGTCCAACGAAGGAATCCTGCCATACCCCAAACGGTCGTTCGAGGGATACCGGCTGATTCAGGAGTACTTCCACTGCCCCGAGAAGTTCTTCTTCTTCACACTGACGGGACTTGATGTACTGAAGACGTCCGGCTTTCGCAACGGATGCGAAGTGGTCTTTCTCATCGACCGCTTTGAGCGCTTCGAACGAATGCAACAGCTGGAGGTATCGGTTGACGACAAAACAATCAAGCTCAATTGCACCCCGATCGTGAACACCTTCGCGCAGACCGCCGAGCCAATACTGCTGACGCAGAACAAAACCGAGTATCAAGTCGTTCCCGATGTCCGGCGCCGCAACGCTATGGAGATTTTCTCTATCGAAGAAGTGCTGAGCGCCAACGCTTCGACGGGTGAAGTGACCTACTTCGAGCCCTTCTATTCCTATCGGCATGGTGGGATCCGCGAACGCCGGCAGACTTTCTGGCACTCCGTGCGGCGGCCGTCGAACCGGCGCGGCGACGACGGCACCGACGTATCGATCACACTCGTCGATTTGCTCGGCAAGCCCATGCGGCCCGACTTCGACGCGCTGACCGTCCGCACGTTGTGCACCAACCGCGACCTGCCCGCGCGCATGCCTGTCGGCAACGAAATGGGCGATCTCGAATCGCACGGACTGGCGTCGATCCGAAAGGCGATCGTACTGCGCAAGATGACGCCGACCGTGCGGCCTCCGACCGGCAAGGGTGCCCTTTGGCGCCTGATTTCGCATCTGTCGCTGAATCATCTATCTCTGGTCGAAGATGGCCGAGACGCTTTGCAGGAAATACTGCGCCTGTACGAATATGCGGGCTTCCAACACTTGCAGAAGCAGATCGCGGGAATCAGCGAGTTGCAGAGCAAACGCGAGTTCGCGCGGTTGATCTCGGAGAATGGGATCACCTTCGCGCGCGGCATGGCGATCGATCTCGAACTCGACGAAGAACAGTTCGTGGGCGCGGGTGCGTACCTGTTCGCGGCGATGCTCGAACGCTTTCTGGCGCTCTATACGACGATGAACAGCTTCACGCGGCTAACCGTGCGGAGCAAACAGCGAAAGGAGGTACTCGGCAAATGGGCCCCGAGAGCGGGACGCCAGATACTGGTGTAGCTCCTCCGCAAACGCGAATCGCGCTTCCCCCGCCGGGCCACGCCTATATGCGCGGCCGGATGGAAGAGGAGCCGTTCACCTTCGAATTCTTCCAAGCCGTTCGGCTGCTCGAACGCTTGGCGCCCGATCGCGATCCGGTCGGCCGCTTCTCGCCTCCCAGCCGCGAGATTGTTCAATTTAAGGTCAATCAGCAGCTTTCCTTTCCTGCCAGCGAAATCCAGCGACTGACCTTCGACGAAGACGGTCGCGCGTCGATGTGGGTGAATTTCATGGGACTCACCGGGCCGCAGGGAATGCTCCCCAACTACTACACCGAGTATCTTCGGGAGCGGTTGCGGCAGCGGGATACAACACCCGGTGC
>VFZQ01000779.1 GCA_016871135.1 Acidobacteriota bacterium
CGCCGACGGCATCATCGTCGAAACCCACCCGTGCCCGGAGAAGGCGTGGAGCGATGGCGCGCAATCGTTGACCTTCGAACAATGGCGCACGATGATGAAGGACCTGGCTCCTTACATCGCGTTGTGGAAGGCATCGCGCGTGGGCGAACCGGTCTTGGCGTAGACTGGTTAGGCAGTGAGAATCAGCGGCAACCCGTGGATGTTGACGGCTGCGCTCGTCGTGGCGGG
Organism: Acidobacteriota bacterium; assembly: GCA_016871135.1. GTDB lineage: Bacteria > Acidobacteriota > Terriglobia > Bryobacterales > Bryobacteraceae. The sequence goes on from VFZQ01000779.1 coordinate 229, forward strand.
CGGAGGCATCTACGGACTCGCGCGAATGTGGCGGCTCGGCAGTGATCCTTCAATAGACGAGCTTCTGGCGCAACTGCCGCAACGCAACGCGATCCTGTTTCATGTCGACATCTCGGCCATCCGATCAGCGGGGCTAATGAGCGTCGTCACAAGCGCGGGAATCACCGAAGACCCGGAGTACTTGGCGTTCGTGAAAGAGAGCGGTTTCGACTGGCGCACCGATCTCGATACGGTCACTGCGTCCCAGACGGGTGATGATTGGTACCTGTTCGCGAAGGGCCGATTCGACTGGTCGAAAATACAGAACTATGCCGTTAACCGCGGCGGGAAGTGTTACAACGGCGTATGCGACGCGCCTGCCGTCACGCCGGGCCGGCGGATTTCGTTCTACCCGAAGACGAGTCGTGTGCTGGCAATGGCCACATCGAAGCTCCCAAACGCCGTCTACGGAATTCATCGCCCGGCGCCCGGCGCGGCACTTGTGGCCACCGAGCCCCATCCCGTTTGGTATTCAATTCCCGGCCCGCGGTTGTCGGGCGCCGCGGCACTCCCGAATGGCAGCAAGCTGTTCGCGAAAGCTCTCGGCGAGGCCAAGCGCGTCACCTTCGGTGTGCGGCAGAGCGGCAATGCGCTGCAGCTTGTAATGCGCGCCGACTGCGCGGACGCGGCGGCGGCTTCGTCGCTGCAAAATCAGTTAGCGGGCGTTACCGCGGAGTTCGGAAAGTACTTCGAGCGCCTTGGACAAAAACCGTCGAGCGCGGATCTGAGCGGTCTGATCTTAAACGGGACGTTTCAGCAAGAAGGCGCGGTCATCCGCGGAAGTTGGCCGTTGAGCGCCGACTTCGTGCGCAACCTGTTCGGCGCGGGCGGCGCGTAGTCGATGTTGCTCGTCGCCGGCAATCTGGTCTATGACTGGATCGGCGGGCCTGTTGAATCGCTCGCCTGGGACACCACCGTGTGGCCGAAACATTTCGCAGCCGGACTGGGTGGCAACGGCGCGACGACGGCGTATGCGGCGGCGTATCTCGGCGCGGCGGTGCGGCTGATTACCGCTTGCGGTGGAGACTCGAACGGCGAGGCCTGCCGAAAGATGCTCGATCGCGCCGGCGTGGAAGCGTTTTTCTCGAACGGCTTGAAAGGCGAGACCGCGCTGACGATGGGGCTGTTTCGCAGTGACGGCGCGCGCGCGCTGATTCACCGGCCGGGGGTTCTCGATCAGGCGTTCACCGATATCGATTCGCTGGCGCCCCATGCCGATGGCATCGACTGGTTGCACGTGGCCAATCCCTTCGCCGTCCCCGCGCTGCGCGAGCGAGCGGCGGCGTATCTGCAGGAGGCCTGCGACCGGGGGTGGACGACGTCGCTCGACACCGGCTGGGACCGGCAGGGCCAGTGGATCGAAGTGATCGGCCCGTGCCTGCCCTTTGTCGAGTGGTTCTTCTGCAATGAAGCCGAGGCGGCCGCGTTGACCGGTAAGCCGGATTATCGTGACGCCGCGGCCGCGCTTCGGGCGCACGGCGCGGCGAACGTCATCATTAAACGCGGCGCGCTTGGGTGCGCCGTGGCGCTCGGCCGCACCGCGCCGGTTGAGGTGGCCCCTTGCGCAGTAGAGGCCATCGATACAACCGGCGCGGGCGACAGCTTTTGCGGGGCTTTCCTCGCGGCGATGTTGCGCGAGATGGACCCTCTCGACGCGGCTAGAATCGCCAATGTTTACGGCGCGCTGAGCGCCTCGGCGGCGGGCGCGGCGACGGGGCTTACGACTTGGCGCGAGACGACGAGATTGGCCGGCCTTTGGACAGCAGGGTCGGAGGCTCGCTCTCACTAGAAACTTAATTTCATCGACACCTGAATCAGCCGCGGAAAGTTCTGCTGGCCCAGCGGCAGCATGCCGAACCGCTCGTTTTGAAAGCCCGTATCCGGCGCGCCGAACAGCGGATGGTTGAACAGATTAAACGCTTCCGCGCGAAAATTCAGGGCCGTGCGCTCGGTCAAATCGAATGTCTTCGAAGCTGCCAGATTGTAGGTCTCGTTGTCCATCTGGCGCAGCCACGGGTAGCGCAGCAGTTCGGCGCGCAGCGTGTATGGCGGCAACGAGCGGTAACACGAACGGTCGTTGTTAAACCAGCGGTTGCGGGTCTGTCCATCGACAAGCAGATCGGGACAGAGGCGGTCGACATTCATGCCGGCTACTGGGTTACCCGATGTGTACCGATAGATGAAGTTCATCGTCCAGTTGCCGATCGCGGCTTGCTTCCAGCCTTTTAACCCGTTCAGGAAATGACGGCGCTTGCCGAACGGGATGTCCCAGATGCCGCTGAAGGCGATGTTCTGCGGTTTGTCGTAGCTAACGAGTTCATGCGAGAGCGGCTCGTCTAAGTTCCACACGTTCTTACGCGCCACGTCCTGGAAGTTCTTCGAGAACGTGTAGCTGAACACAAGCGTCAGCGCGCCCGCTTGCGAGCGATTGCCGGTGAAGCGTTTGTCGGCTCGGATCTGAATCGCGTCGTAGCGATACTTGCCCCAGGGATTGGTTCCCATCGTAATTCCGTTGAACAGCGGGAACGGATCGAGCAGGTTGCGGGCTGGTGTTGTCGTTCCCGCGCCGAGTGTTGTGTTCGGCGGAAGAATGCCGAAGAACGGGTTGGCGACTGTGCGGTCGAGATAGGTCGGCGTCTCCTGGCCGCGCAGG
>VFZQ01000780.1 GCA_016871135.1 Acidobacteriota bacterium
ACCCCCAACCTCACCTTCTCGCCAACTCGGACCAAGCGGTAACTCCTTTACCTTCAACTCCGCTCCCGCTCACTCCGCGCTAATTTGGACAGCCGTGGGGCCAGATGCATTCGATGCATGGCTTCTGGGAGGCCGTGGGCAGATGGTGCGGCGCGAACGGGTGGCTGGGTGTTTGGATTCCGAATTGGCTGGGCGGGCTGCCTTCGGAGTTCGCTTACGCACCGATGGTTCCGTTCCTCGCGGCGCAGTTTGGTTCGCCGGTAGTTTGTGTGATCGCGTTTTGTGTTGGACCGGTGGCGCTATTCGCGCTTGTGTGGGAACTTACGCGGAAGCCTTTCCCGGCGTTCTTCGCGGCGGTGATCTACTCGCTCTGCGCGCCGACGGAACTCTTGCAGCCCGATGGCATCTTCGCGTGGCGGCACTTCCTCGACGCGCGCCGTATGTATGTGACGTTCGTATGGGACGAGGCGCCGCATCAGATTGCACTGGCGTTCGTTTGCTTAACGGTCGTGGCGTGGTCGCGCGGTTGGCGCGGGGCGGCTGTTGTGTCGATCGCACTGGCAGCGCTGGCGAGTCCGTTCGGCATCACCGGCTGCGCGCTGTTTGGGTTTTGCTGGCTGCTTGCGTATGGATGGTCACACTGGCGTATGGTCGTTTCGACGGCTATTGTCGGCTATTTGATCGTGTGTCCGTTTTATCCGCCTTCGCTGTTTGCAGCGCTGCGTCGCAACGGAGCGCTGGCGCCGGAGAGTGAATGGACGGCGTCGTCGTGGGTGGTGCTTGCGGTGACTCTGATCGTCATGCTCTTTCTCGCTGCGAAGAAGCTGCCGTTCTTCGGGCTGCTGGCGGTGTTGATGTCGTCGATACCGATGCTCTTTTACCGTTTCGATCTGCACTTTATCGATCAGCCGGGGCGGTACAAGATCGAAATGGAACTGGCGCTGGTTGGAGCGGCGGTTGTTGGCGCGGGTGCGTTGCCCCAGCGGTTTGTTCGCGTTTTCGCGATTGGCGCGTTGTGTTTCTGTGCGTATCAAACCGTGCAGCATCGCCGCTTTTCGAAGAACTTGATCAAGGCCGCCGATCCGGCGAAGACGATCGAATACCGCGTCGCAAAGTGGGTGGAGGCGAATCTGCCGGATGAAACGGTTTACGCCGCCGGGTCGATCGCGCAGTGGATCAACACGTTCGGCAATGTGCGGCAGTATGGCGGCGGCGCGTATCCGACAGCGATCAATATCGAGCAGCAGAAGCTGTACTGGAGCGTACTTGGGGAGCGCTCGGCCGAGAAGGTGGCGGCGCAGCTTGGCGCGGTGGGCGTCGGCGCGATCATCGTTTCGGGTCCGAAGAGCCCGGAGTTCTGGAAGCCGTATCCGCGCGATGTCGATGTCTACGGGGGCAAGCTGCCGGTGCTGTGGTCGGAGGACGATACGACGATTTACAAGATCACAAAGCGCGAAGGCGCGAGCGGGATCAACGCGCATCCGGGTTGGAACGCCGCTGGGGATGAATTCGGCCAACTTAAAGTCGACTCGAAGTTGCGCTATGAGCCGACGTTCGAAAACCGCGCCTGCGTTTGGATCAGCGTGCTGGCGATGCTCTACCAGATCGTGGCGACGGCCTTGGCGTTGCGGTTCAGGTCGTAGCCAAAGCCGGGGGCGTCGCTGAGCGTCAGTCGTCCGTTGACGGGGCGCGGGTCGTCGGTAAGGATCCAGTCTTTCGTCGTGCCGCGGTATATGTCGACGTACTCGGCGAACGGAGTCATGTCGTCATTCAGCGTCGCGAGGAAATGATACGTCGGAGTGCCGATGCCGTGGCAGACTAACTTCACGCCGGCCTCGCGTGCGAGTGTGGCGATCTTGCGAAGCGCCGTCGGTCCGCCGGCGCGATAGATGTCAGGCTGCACGATATCGACGCAGCCGTCGTTGATCAGCCGGTCGAAACCCGACAACGTGTACTCGTGCTCGCCGCCGCTGACCCTTGTGCCAACGCGCTTGCGAATCTCTTTGTAACCGCGAAAATCGTCCGGTAACACCGGCTCTTCGAGCCACGCGATGTTGTACTTCTCGATGCGCTCATACATGCGGAGTGTGTAGTCGACGTTCCACGCCATGTAGATGTCGAGCGAGAGCATCGCATCGGGGCCGATGGCGTCGCGCGCTTTTGCAACGGCTTCTTCGTTGCGGGCCATGCCCTGTTCGCCGTGCGCGGGGCCGAACGGCACGGGGATTTTCATGTTGCGGATGCCAAATTCGCGCATGGCAGCGAGATCGTTGCCGGTGTAGTAAACGGGGAGAGAATCGCGTGGATCGTCGCCGAGAAGTTTCGACGCCGGCAGGCCGCGTGTCTTTGCCAACGCATCCCAGAGCGCGATGTCGATGCCCGAGAGAACGCACTGCGCGAGCCCGCCGCGGCCGTAGAAGATTGACGCGCGGTACAACTGCTCTTGCAGGAGTTCCGGATCCTCGATCGACTTGCCAAGCAGCATCGCGCGGAACTGCGCGGCGAGCAGCGGTTCAACGGCATCGCCGCGTCCGCCGCCGACGAAGCCGTGGCCCGTGACGCCATCGGTCGTTTCGATCGAAATCACAGCAGCCGTCATCGCGCCGAACCATGATGAGCGGCGCTCCCAATACTCGGGATAGATCGACATCGGATTCGCGATGACCGATTCGGTGAGCCATGACCCGGCCATCGGCGCGGTGTGGCAGGTGACGGATTTGACGCGCATGGGAAGTCTTTAGGATACAAACCCTGCTACCCTGCTCTAGATGTCGACGCTAGACGAACTTCGCCGCCGCCACGCCAATGCAGAAGCCGGGGGCGGCGCCGAACGCCGCGAACGCCAGCACAAAGAGGGAAAGCTCTCGACGCGCGAGCGAATCCATTTGCTGCTGGACGAAGGCTCGTTCGAGGAGCTCG
>VFZQ01000781.1 GCA_016871135.1 Acidobacteriota bacterium
CGCCCGGTCCGAATTCAAGCGCACCCGGAGTGACGGCGATCGACGGCGCTGTAGGCGCGCTAACTCGCGCGGAAAGCGCCACGGTCACCGACGGCCGGTCCGGGTCGTCGCTGGCGATCGTCAACGTGGCCGTGAACGCGCCGGCGGCCGAGGAGCGGAACTGCAACGGAACGCTTCGACTCTCGCCGGGCGCGAGCGAAAAGCGAGCCGAGCCGGTGAACGTAACCGCCGAGTTGGAAAGCGTAATCGCGGATACGTTCAGCGTCGCACTGCCGGCGTTGCGGATTGCGATGCTGGCGTCGCGCGCTTGTCCGGGATTGGCGGCGCCGAAGTCGATCGCGCCCGGCGTCACGGCGATCTCCGGGATGAAGGCTGCGACCGCCCGCGCGCGCACGGCGACGCGCGCCGACGGCGTCGCCGCGTCATTCGATTCGATCGTGACGAATCCCGTTTGCACGCCCGCTTGCGTTGCGGTAAAACGCACCGTAACGTCAGCGGACTCTCCCGACGAGAGCGAAATCGCGCCTAGCGGATCGACAACCGTCATACCGGCGGCTCCACCCGCCGCGATCCCCGAAATCGAAACAGGCCCGCTGCCGGAGCTGCGAATACGGAACTTCGTATCGGCGTCGCGCCCGACCAGAACGTGACCGAAGTCGACAGTCTCGGCCGGCGTTGTCAATTTCGGACTCTGCGTCAACTCAATCGGGCCGATCGTGGTCTCCGCCGAATCGAATCCCGCCGCCGCGATCACGCGGAAGAAGACCTTGTCGCCGCCGTCCAGTTCCGCGGTATCGATCTGGACCTGTGTGTCAGTGAGGTCGATATCGAGAGGCAGCCAGGAGTCACCGCCGTCGCTCGAATAGAGCGCAGCGTAAGTGAGCGCTCCGCCGTCGACCGACGACGCGGTCCATGAAAGGGTTCGTGTTCCGCCCCCGGACCACTTGTCGCCGGGCTTTGGCGAGGTGATCGTCACGCTGGGCGCCGCCGAACCGGCTTTCAAGGACGCGATCGCCTTGCCATCGGCAACGAGATCGATGCGGGTAGTGCCATCGGGAAGGAGAACTTGAAATGAGAAATACTCCTCAGATACCTTCCGCTCCTCGTCGGTGGCATTCTCTGTGTCGGTGTCCAGGAATGTCAATTGGAAACAGTGCCGGTCGAGCGTGCCATTGTCGTTTCCAAAAACAAGACAGTGGTTGCCGAGCGGCGCGGAGCGATCGGGCGCAGAAGTCGACGCAAGTCGAACTACAGGATCGAGAGTGCCGGAGGTGCCATCGCTCCGTGCCGAGCCGGCGACAAGCGCGATCGTTCCTCCTTCGGCGCGGCGGAGCGATTCGGTCTGCGTGCGCGGTTTGGCCGTTGCCGAAGGAGCGCCGGATTGCAGCGCCGCCAGCAGTTTCTGATAGTGCCGCGGCGACGCCCAAAAATTTTCCCCGGGCGGGCCGCAGTACGTCATCAGATCTTTCAGAGTGCTCGGCTTGACTTTGCGCGCCGCTGTGTCGAAGCCGGGCTCGGTGATCGTAGCCGGTAGAAAATTGCCGGCCGCGTCTTTCGGCCAATCCGTCCCCGGGTCCGCCGACCCGCAACTGTCCGGAGTCGCTGGATGGCGGAGGCCATAGTTGTGCCCGACTTCATGTGCTATCGCCATGTGCGAATACAAGACGTTTTGCCCCTGGCGTCGCCGCCCCCGCTGGGGTCGCGCTGGCGCATGTCGGACGTCGAGGTGTCCTGAACAAAGGAAACGCGCCCGGTACCGCCGGAGCTCTGCGTGTTCGCTCGTCCGATCGGCACGCGACGATCCGTGGTGGGATCCACCGGCGCATCGTTAATCCTCGGAATCCAAGCGACCAACTGATCGATCTGGCTCGGCCGCTTTTCGTCGTAGATTCGATAGTACCTGTTCAGCGCCGCCATGATGCGCGAGCTGCTGACTGAAGTCACCGGGAAACGCATCGTCGGGCGTTTTGTGCCCAGACGACTGTAACGCGCCCGACCTTCCGCGAGCGGATAAAGCAACTGGAACCACGAGCCAAACGTGCTAATGTCGCCTTCGGGACATCGCTTCTCGGCCTCCGGCGTGGGCTGATAACAAAACGGCACATAAGCCACCGTGAATCGCCTGTCCTTGAACGGCGTCTCGATAAATCGCACCTTCTCGGACTTCTTGTTGTTCGCGGTTTGTGTGTCAGTGAAACCCTTCGGCAATTCGATCTCGGCATCGAGCGTCAGTTCGCCTTGTTTGATCCATTCTTCGGGAAGCGCGAAGGTCACCGAGTGTTCGAGTTTGTCGCGGTCTATTTTTCCTTCCGCCGTAATCGGGCCATTTAAGCGGCGGGCAACACCGCCGTTCGGTGAAGTGAGTTTGACGTTGAGGTTCGCGATCGGGTCGGCGGTGGCGGGCTCGGTGCGCAGGAATACTCGCGCCACCGTGTTCTTGCCGGCAATAAGCGGGATCTCGTTCTTGTCGTTCTGCACGACTTGCACAACTTCGATGTGGTCGATGGCCGCATCGCCGGGCTTGGTCCAGGAAACGCTCACTACAGGCGAAAACGCAAAAGTCTCTCCAAACGGAACAGTGGGCGCGAGGGTGTAGTTGGTTGGAGTCGCCTGGTCCTGCGGCGTCATCACAAGGAAGAACTCCAGATCGGCCGGGGCCGCGGGCAGGCGGTAATTGAATTGGAGCGGCGTTTGCCGCCCGGAGCCTTGTTCGATGATGTCGCGTTCTTTGCCCGCGGTGTTGCGCGCGAAGTCCCAGGGCATGTACAGGCTTTGTTTGGTAGCTTTGTCGCGCATCACGAGCCACAGCAGACCGGCGTAGTATCGCGAGAGCTTGTAGGTTCCGGTGAGCCGGACTTGTACCACCCCGTTCGGTGGGGCTTCTAGCGTGTTGGCTGCGCCGGGAGTCCAAACCGCT
>VFZQ01000782.1 GCA_016871135.1 Acidobacteriota bacterium
GGCGGCTTGGCGAAAAACCGTCGAATCAGGCGCTGCTCGATTACCTCGCCGTGCAATTCGTCGAGAGCGGCTGGTCGGTCAAACAGATGCACCGGACGCTGATGCTTTCGAATGCGTATCAGATGAGCAGTGTGTTCGACGCGAAGGCGTCGGAGGCGGACCCCGAGAACGTTCTGCTGTGGCGATTCCCGCGCCGCCGGCTGGAAGCCGAGTCGATACGCGATTCGATCATGGCCGTCTCGGGCGACCTGAATCTGGAATGGTCGAGCGGCTCGATCCTGAAATACAAGGACCGCCAGTATGTCGCCAACACCGCCAAGCGCGGCGACGTCGACTACGAAAAGAACATCCGCGCTGTCTTCATTCCCGTCGTGCGAAGTTCGATGTACGACGTTTTCAACGCCTTCGATCTTCCCGATCCGTCGACGCCGAACGGCGATCGTGACGCGACCGTTGTCGCTCCGCAAGCGCTGTTCATGATGAACGGAACCGTGATGCTGCGGCATAGTCTGGTGATGGCCAAAGGCCTGTTGGAGCGAGCCGATCTCGACGACGCGGGCCGGGTGCGCGACGCATACGATCGCGCGCTGAATCGCCCGGCTTCGTCCGCCGAGGTCGATCAAGCGCTGACGTTTCTCGCGCAAATGAAACAAGCCTGGAAAGGCGACGACGCCCGCGCCTGGCAAAGCACTGCTCTCTTCGAACGAGTTTTTATATGTCAACTAACGCATCGAACAAACACTGGAATTCCTACCTGAATCAGACGCTCTCCCGCCGCGACCTTCTGCGTGTGTCGAGCACCGGGTTCGGTGCGCTCGCGTTCGCGGGGCTTTCGCACGCGGCCGATAATCCGCTCGCGGTGCGCTCGCCGCACTTCGAGCCGAAGGCCAAGCGTGTCATTTTCCTGTTCATGCACGGCGGTCCGTCGCAGGTCGATACCTTCGATTGGAAGCCGCTCTTAAAGCGCGATCATGGCAAGCCGCTGCCGTTCGCGAAACGCAAAGTCGTTTCGGCGGAGACGTTTAATCTTCTGCAATCGCCTTGGGCGTTCAAGCAATATGGCCAAAGCGGCGCATGGGTCAGCGATCTGTTTCCGAACCTCTCGACGATGGTCGATGACCTCTGCTTCGTGAAATCGATGTGGGGATCGAACTCTCGTCACGGCGGCGCGTTGCTTGAGTTGCATACGGGCAGTGACACGTTCGTGCGCCCGAGCATGGGCTCGTGGGTCACCTACGGTCTTGGCAGCGAGAATTCGTCGATGCCCGGTTTCGTCACAATTTGCCCGTCGCAGAGCCACGGCGGCGCGAACAACTACAGCTCGGCATTTCTGCCCGCGCCTTACGCCGGTACCGCGATCGGCTCGGTTGGCGTACCCGCGCGCGAGGCGAAGATTCCGTTCATCACCAACAAGGAAACGCCGCGCGATATCCAGCGCATGGAACTCGACTACGCGCAGGCGATGAACCGCAAGCAGTTGGAATCGACCGGGCCGGACCGCGCCCTCGAAGGCCGTATCGAAAGTTTCGAACTCGCTTTTCGTATGCAGGCCGAAGCGCCGGAGCTACAGAACCTCGACGGCGAGTCGGAAGCGACGAAGAAGATGTACGGTCTCGACGATCCGATGTGCGAGGACTTCGGGCGGCAATGCCTGATGGCGCGGCGGCTCTCGGAAAAAGGCGTGCGCTTCGTGCAGGTGAGCCACACCTACAAGTGGGATCAACACGCCGACCTAAAGCGCGATCACTCGCAGAACGCGCGCGAGGTCGACAAGCCGATCACCGCGCTACTCAAAGATTTGAAGACTCGCGGTCTGCTGAAAGACACGTTGGTTCTGTGGGCCGGCGAGTTCGGCCGCACCCCGACCGCGCAGGCCGCCGACGGCCGCGATCACAACCCGGAAGCGTTCACGATCTGGATGGCGGGCGGCGGTGTGAAAGCCGGCCTGTCCTACGGCGCGACCGACGAGTACGGTTACTACGGCGTCGAGAACCGCGTGCACTTCCACGATCTCCACGCGACTATGCTGCACTTGCTCGGCATGGATCACCTCAAGTTGACGTATCGGTATGCCGGAAGAAATTTCCGGCTGACCGATATTCATGGGCATGTCGTGAAAGAGTTGCTTGCCTGATCAGGCGTCCCGAGTGAGCGGAATCGCGGGATTGTTGAGCCTGACGCTTGCGCGAAGCGCCGCGCCGGAACGCTGGTGGTGCAATTCCACCGATGCACCAGTCTTGCACGAAACCTAACACATCGAAACCCTTGCTTTTATTGCGTTTTGAGTTCGGCCCGCGAATTGCAGTTGTGTCGGGCGCGAAGGAGAAATTCCATGAAACGCATCCTACTCACTCTGATTGCCGGTTTGGCGCTGAGCGCGCAGCCCTATGGCTACGGCCGTTCCGGCTATTATGACGCTTCGCCCGCCGCGCGGATCGAACGCGGAGTGCGGAGCGGACTCCTCACGCATCGTGAGGCCGACAGACTCTGGCGGATGGAGCGGTCGCTCCGTTACGAAACCGAGCGCGCTTATCGATCCGGCTGGGGGATCTCACACGGCGAGCGCCGTCGCTTGGAATCGATGCGCTACAACCTGGACCGCGAGATCTCGCGTCAGCTTGCCGACGGCGAGCGCGCTTATCGCGGCGGCTGGCGCCGTTAGGTTCCTGTTATACTCCCCTTGATAGCTAACGCTTCGTAAAGGGAGACAGGGACATGAAATCGATTCGGCTCGCTTGTTTGGCCGCGTTGTTGGCAGCGCCATGGCAACTTGACGCACAGGTCTTGAAAGGACAGATTCTCGGAACCGTCACCGATCAATCCGGCGGCGTTGTACCGGGTGTGAAGTTGACCATCACCGAGACGCGCACGAACTTCCAGCGCAACAGCGAAACCAACGAGGCG
>VFZQ01000783.1 GCA_016871135.1 Acidobacteriota bacterium
TCGGGCGTCGGCGCACTCTTTAGTTTTGGACGCCGCAAGTCGGGCCCGCGTCCGCCTGCTCCATTCTGCCCGTGACATAGCGCGCATTGTGATTCGAATACGCGGCGGCCGATATTCAGATCGACCGTTGGCTCATGCGCGCCGGTTTGGCACCAGAGACTGGTTGCTGCAAGTAGGATACGCCACACGATCGTTAGTATAGCGAGCGCAGACGGGTCGCGATTAGCGCCAGCAACTCGCGCGACCGCGCCAGCTTGGTCTGCGTGAAGAAGCCGTGGTGCATGTCGGCGTAATGGACATGTTCGGCGGCGCGCAGCTTGAGCGCTTCGTCGAGCAGCGCGTCGTGGCCAGCGGTGACTAATAGTGATTCCGTGTCGACAACGGGAAATGGCGGCTCGCCCGCCCACAGCTGCCATCCGCGATGCATGTCGAAACCGTTGGGCAGCGGGCTTTGCCAGAAGTCTTTATACGACTGCGAGGAACACGTCGCGTCAAGCATCGGATAAATCAACACCGCCAGCTTCGCTCCCTCGGCCACCCGCGCGGCCAGATAACCACCCGCGCTATCACCCATCACAACCGGCGGCTGCAAAGCGTCGCGAACAGCACGCGCGTCGTCGACCGCGGCGGGATACGGATGTTCCGGGGCAAGGCGATAATCGACCGCGCAGATTCGCGCTCCGGACAACGCCGTAAAATCGCGCAGCGGCCAATCGTGCGATTCCAGGTCGCCCGAGAAAAATCGCCCGCCGTGAAAATACAACACCGTCAACGCGCCCGTCGGGTTGTAAATCCGAACGGGCACGCCATTGATGACTGCGTCTTCCGAACCGACATCGGCCGGCGCTTGCTGCCAGCGCCGCCCCGCGCGCATCGCCTCGCGCGTTTCGGCCACATCCATCTCGGCGCGCGGCTTTCCGCCCGCTTGCGCGGCGAGCATCTCCACCACCTCCGGATGCAACGGCGCTATGAGCGCAGACACGCCATCACTTCCCGATAGAACTCCGGGTGCGACTCCCAAGTCTGAGCCGTGACGATTCGCCCATCGCGCACCGCCTGTGGCTTCAACCACTCACCGCCGCACTGCTCGACCTCCGAGCGCACGTGTTCATAACACGTCACCTTGCGGCCCTTCACAACACCGGCGGCATTAAGGACCTGAATACCGTGGCAGATGGAAAACAGCCACTTTTCTTGCTCGTCGAAAGCGCGGATCAGCGCGATGACGTGTGCGTTATGCCGTAGATACTCCGGCGCGCGCCCGCCGATTACAAGCACCGCGTCGAAGTTGTCCGCCGACACTTCGGCGACCGTCGCATCGGCGACGACCCCATAACCGGGCTTCTCGATATAGGTGTCCCAGCCCTCTTCAAAATCGTGCAGAACCATATGCAGCCGCCGTTTCGACGGCGCGGCCACGACCGGCTCGAAGCCCTCTTCGCGAAACCGGTGAATCGCGTACCAGGATTCGTAACCCTCGCCGCCGTCACCGGTCAAGATCAGTATGCGCTTCACTTCGTCGCGCCCTTTTTCGGTGAAGTGTTCTCGAACAGAAACGCGCCGGACTTTCCCCCGACCGCGAAGTCGAGATCGCCATCGCCATCGTAATCGGCGACCGCGATCTGCATGCCCGCGCCCGCTGCCGAAGAGTAGTCGATCACGTGCCGGATCCATTCCACGGCGCCGTTCGTCTTGCGCCACTCATACCAGTAGAGGCCGAGCGGCTCTTGCGCGCCGGGATCGTGATCGTGCGCCCAGAAGCGTTTGCCGGCGAGCAGATCTTTCTGTCCGTCACCGTTGATGTCGACGAAAAACGTCGCGTGCACCTGGCTCCAGGCGTCGTCGATTTTGTTGCTTTTCCATTTGCCGTCAGGGAGCTGTTTCAGCCAGAAGACGCCGTAGTCATGTGCGTGTGGATAGAGAATGTCGTTCTTGCCGTCGCCATCGATATCGACCGCATAGAGGAAGCCCGTGTGTTTTTCGGCGGCATAGTCGGCGTGCAGATTCCAGGGCACCTGATGCGGATCGGCGGGCGCTTCCAGCCAGCCCTTCGGCGTAATGATGTCGGTGCGGCCGTCGCCGTTGACATCGCCCGCGCCGATACCGTGACCGAAGTTGTTTCCATGGACGATGTAGCGCGTGAACTTGCCGTCCTTGAGTTCATACCAGGCCGTCGGGCCCTTGCCGCCGAACTGCGGCAGCAGTTCCTGCGCCTTTCCGTCGCCGTTGATGTCGACGAGGAACATGAACTCGACATTCCATTGATCTTCGACCACGTGCTCTTTCCACGCGGCGCCAATCTTGCCCGGATTTTCGTACCAGGAAATCTTCTTCGCGAACCACGTGCACGAGACGATGTCGATCTTGCCGTCGCCGTTGACATCGAGCGGAAGATCGCTGAACGCGTCGATGTAATTGTTCAAGAAGTTCAAGTCGCGGAAGTGGTGCTTCTTCCATTCGGCGCCCTTCACGCGTGGCTGTTCGTACCAGTTCTCCCCGTTGACGATGTCGAGCTTGCCGTCGCCGTTGATGTCGGCCCAAGCCGCGGTTTCATTGGGCCCGGCGTCGAGATGGTGTTTCTTGAAGGGGACATCGGGCGGGCGCGGCGCGGCGAAGCCGAGCGCGGTGGCAAGAACGAGAAGGAATCGCATCGAATCGATTGTATCCCGTGTTATAGTGATTTTGAATAGGCGTGGCGCTATCGTCTAAGGGTTAGGACAAGGCCCTCTCAAGGCTTAAATAGGGGTTCGAATCCCCTTAGCGCTACCAGATCATACTTCCTGTGAGTCGTGTACAATCATCGCAGGAGATCACTCGAATGGAACGGAAGACCGACGCGGAACTCTTCAAGGGTATTCCGCCGCGAACGTGGGTGGCGCTTTCGGCGGACCAATCTCGC
>VFZQ01000784.1 GCA_016871135.1 Acidobacteriota bacterium
CAAACAAGATCGATTTGCCCGGCAAGATCGAAAGGTAGTCGGTAATCGATTTCGGCTTCGCCGCCTTCGACGAATCCTTCGCCATCTTCCGCTCCATCATCTGATACGCCAGACGCTGGAACTCTCGCCCCAACTCGGAGTTCGAATCGACCGGCTTGCCCGCCGTCAACGCCCGCGTCACGCCTTGATAGTCGTTCGGCAAACATGCCAGCACCGGCAATCCGAGCAGATCTTCAATCTGGCTCACGGAAATCGGCGCCCGCTTTTGCGACCGGTTCAGCAGCAGTTGAATGCGGTCGGCCAGATCGAGTTGCCGCAGATAGTGGTACCGCTCGCGCGCCAGATGCAGCGCCGAGATCTCGGGCGTCGTCACCAGGAAGACCCGCTTAGCCTCCTGCATGATCTCGATCGAGTACTTCTCCATGTTGCCCGACAGATCGACGCAGATCGACTTGTAGTTGCGTCGGCTAAACTCCACCATGCTCCGCACCTGCGCGCCTTCGATCCGGTAGCCCGGATTCAATCGCCCGGAGTGCAACACATCCATTTGACCGATCGAGGTCACCAACTGCGGCCACAGCGCCTCGTCCAGCTTGAACGCGTTCTCGGCGGCGTCGACAATCGAGTAGTCGTTGTCCAGCTTCAACATGAACCGCTGCATACCGCTGTTCAGGTCCATGTCGATCAGCACCGTCTTCGTATCCGGCAGCCGCGAACAGGCATGCGCCGCGTTCATCGCAATCGTCGAGGTGCCCACTCCCGGCTTCGAGGGCAGAAAGGCGAACAGATACTCCGATTCAAACGGCTGTAACGGCTTGCGCTCCAGGTTTTCCGTAACCCGAAGGACAGTCTCTTCGGCCTCCGCGCGCTGGAACGGCCAGGCCAAATACTCGCGGATTCCCACCCGCATCAGCGAAATCAGCGCCTGCGGATCGGTGTCCTGCCCGAACGTTACGATCTGCATGCCGGGCATCGCATTCTCAATACGCGCGGCCATGTCGAAGGCCACGTCCAAATCGTGCAAACTCATGAAGACGACTTGCGGCGAATGAGCGCGCAGCGCCCGCACCAAGTCGATCTCGTTCGGATAACGATCCACCCAGCGGACGATGACAACAGACTTCAACTCATTCAGACAGTCCTGCAGATTCTCGGCCAAGCCCTCGTCCGGGCAAATAATCATTCCTCGTAGCATTGCGGCGGTCCTCTCTGTCTCGCTTGCGGGCGAGCCCCAGAAGTTAACCATCTCCAGTCGGACAGAAGATGGCCTACCACCGACTTATCGGCGGGGTTGGTAGTTTGCTTTAGTCAGGCGTCAGGCTAAATGCTCACGCACACGTATTTCAACTCGGTGTACTCGTGAATGCCGTACCGCGATCCTTCCCGGCCGATCCCGGACTCCTTCATCCCGCCAAAAGGCGCCGCCTCGTTCGAAAAGATTCCGGTGTTCAGCGACACGACCCCAAACTCCAGCGCCTCCGACACCCGCCACGACCGCCCCAGGTCCCTCGTATACAAATACGCCGCCAACCCGAACTCGGTATCATTGGCCATCGCGATCGCCTCCGCCTCGCTCCGGAACCGGAAGACCGGCGCAACGGGCCCAAACGTCTCCTCCCGCGCCAACCGCATCGACGAGTCCACGCCGGCCAGCACGGTCGGTTCGTAAAACGTCCCGCCCAGCGCATGCCGCGCGCCGCCGCAAACAACCCGCGCCCCTTTGGCCACCGCATCGGCCACATGCGCCTCGACCTTCGCCAGCGCCTTTTGATCGATGAGAGGCCCTTGCTCGGTCACACCCGTCAAACCGTCACCGACGCGCAGTCTCCCCGCCGCTTCGGCCAACCGCGCGACGAACGTATCGTAGATCGAATCCTCGACAAAGAACCGGTTGGCGCACACGCACGTCTGCCCGGTGTTTCGATACTTGCTCGCCACCGCGCCCGCGATAGCCGCGTCCAGATCGGCATCCGCGAAAACCAAAAACGGCGCGTTCCCGCCCAGTTCGAGCGAGATCTTCTTCAGCGTCCCCGCGCACTGCGCCATCAACTGCTTGCCAACCGCCGTCGATCCCGTAAACGTGACCTTCCGCACCGTCGGGTTGGACGTTAACTCGCCGCCGATCGCCGCCGCGTCCGACCCCGTGACGAGATTCAACACCCCCGCCGGCACGCCCGCGCGCTGTGCCAGTTCCGCCAGCGCCAGCGCCGACAGCGGCGTCTGCGGCGCTGGCTTCACCACAACCGTGCACCCAGCCGCCAACGCCGGCGCGACCTTGCGCACAATCATTGCCGACGGAAAGTTCCACGGCGTAATCGCCCCGACCACGCCCACCGGTTGCCGCAACACCAGCACGCGTTTATCCGTCTGATGCCCCGGGATGACATCGCCGTACAGCCGCTTCCCTTCCTCGGCGTACCAGTCCAGAAACGACGCGCCATAGGCGATTTCGCCCCGCGCCTCGGCCAGCGGCTTCCCTTGCTCGGCCGTCATCAATCGCGCCAGTTCTTCCTGGTTCTCCATCACCAGATCGAACCAACGCCGCAACACACCGGCACGGTCCTTGGCGGTCCGCGCCGCCCAAGCGGGGAACGCGGCCGCAGCGGCTTCGATTGCCCGGCGCGTCTCGGAAACGCCCATATCCGGCACAGAACCAATCACCGCGCCGCTGGCCGGGTTGATGACCGTCATCACCTTCCCCGACTCGGCCAGAGCCCATTCTCCGTTTATGAATCCGTGCGAACGCTGCAACGCCGAATCGATCAATGCGGAAGCCATAGAATCATCTAACCACGAGAGCGCGGAATCGGCCGTCGGCGAACGAAACGCCGTCTACCAATCGACGACGGAACCGTCGTCGGTGTCATAAGCCGTTCGATACGGCCTCGGCTCTCCGA
>VFZQ01000785.1 GCA_016871135.1 Acidobacteriota bacterium
AAACGGAAGCGGCCGAAACGATCGGTGACGGCCTCTTGCAGTACCCCGTTCTCATGGCTGCCGACATTCTGCTTTATCAAGCAAAGGTCGTTCCAGTCGGCGAAGATCAGCGACAGCACATCGAACTTGCGCGGGACATCGCGCAGCGCTTCAACTCGCTCTACGGCGATACGTTCACGATGCCGGAGACGCGGCTGCCGATCGCCGGCGCGCGTGTGATGGGGCTCGACGATCCAACCAAGAAGATGAGCAAATCGGCGACGGGCACCGGCCATGCGATCGGCCTTCTCGATCCGCCGAACGAAATCAAGAAGAAGATCAATCGCGCCACGACAGATTCCAACCCCGCTGTTGATATTGAAACCATGGGCCCCGGCGTTGCCAATCTGCTCAACATCTATCAAGCGTTCACCGACGCGACGAGCGAAGAGGTCCGCAACGATTTCGCCGGTCTTCGCTACGGCGACATGAAGAAGAAAGTGATCGAGGCGGTTGTAGCGGGCGTTGAGCCGATCCAGAAACGCTACGCGGAGATCACGGCCGATCCCGCCTATCTCAACGGTGTGCTGAAGGACGGCGCCGAACGCGTTCGCCCGATCGCCGAATCGACGACGCGGCTCGTCCGCGAGCGTATGGGGCTCTACAATCTCTCCTAGCCCGCAATGGAAAATCGCCCGATAACACTGCGCGACTATCGGGACTTGCTCTCCCGCAACCGCAACATGCGATTGTTGTGGATGGCACAAGTCATCAGCGAAATCGGCGACTGGTTCTACACCGTCGCGATTTACAGCCTGTTGCTTGAATACACCGGTAGCGCAAAATCGATCGCGCTCGCGTTCTCGCTCCAAGTGTTGCCGCAGTTCTTTTCTTCGCCGAGCGCCGGCGTGATCAACGACCGCATGAGTCGCCGCCGCGTAATGATGTTCGCCGACTTCGCGCGTGCGGCCATCGTCGCGTGCATGCTGCTGGTACGCGGACCGTCGATGGTGCCGCTGCTATATGCGCTGCTGTTTCTCGAAACGCTGATGTGGGCCTTGTTCGAGCCGGGTCGCACGGCGACGATTCCAAACATCACCGACGGCGCCGACGTGACCACCGGAAGCGCGCTCAGTTCGATCACGTGGTCCTTTAATTTCGCGATTGGCTCCGCAATTGGCGGTGTGATCGCCGCGTTCTTCGGGCGTGATGTCGTCTTTGCGTTGAATGCCGCGTCGTTCGTCGTGAGCGGCATGATGATTCGGCGAATGCAATTTGACGAGCCGCACCTTAAGGATCTTCCGCCGTTCCGCGCGCGCGATCTTCTTGATTTTCATCCGATCGCCGAAGGTCTGCGGTACGTTCGTTCCGACGCGAAACTGATGGCGACGATGTTCGTGAAATCGGGCATCGGGTTTCTTGGTGCGAACTGGGTGATCCTCCCTGTGCTCGGGCGCGAGGCGTTTCCGCTGCGATTGCCTGGACTCAGCACGGACCAAGCCGGCACGATGGGCATGAGTCTGCTACTTGGTGCGCGCGGCGTCGGCGCGATTCTAGGTCCGCTCGTTGCCGGCTATCTGGTGGGGCGCGCGGAAGCGCGCCTGCGCGGCGCGATCGTCGCGGCGTTTGTCGTGTCCGGCGCTGGGTATCTCGCGCTGAGCCGGATGAACGATCCCTGGCTGGCGGCCGGCGCGGTCGCCTTCGCCCACGCGGGTACATCCATCGCGTGGATCTTCTCGACCGCGCTGTTGCAGACCGCGACCGACGACCGTTTTCGCGGCCGCGTGTTTTCCGTTGAATTCGGCTTCAGCGTATTGAATATGTCGATCATGTCGACCGCCGCCGGAGCGATGATCGACCGCGGCGCGACGGCGTTCGATGTAGCCGCGCTTACCGGCTTGGTGATGTTGATCCCCGCCGTTGCGTGGTTGTTCGTCCTACGGCTGTGGAAAGAGCGTTAGCGAATAGGCGTGTAGTTGCTCGCAGGTCTTGAAGGGCGTGCGGCGCTCGTCGAGCGGCCACTCTTTCCATTCGTTGCCCGTACCGCACGAGTGCATGGAGCGCCGTTCGAAGTCGTAGAGCAATAGTACGTCGTACGGGTCGGCCGCGATCTCGATGAGAACCCCGCGATCACCCGGCAGCCACTTGCGCAGTTTGACGTGGCTGAGGGAGTAGCGCGGGAGATCGAAGCGCGTTAAATCGCCGATACGCACCGTGAAGCCTCGATCCCGCCAGCGATATTTTTCGATTGCGTAACGATGCTGTGCGTCGCGGATCTCTTCCGCTTCGACCGTCGGAAACATCGATCCGATCGATCTTGCGATCACGAACGCCAATATTAATGCGGCCGCGAGGAATGCGGCGTTTATGGCGATCGTTTGCAACCGCTGCAGCATCTACATCGCCAGAATCTTGTCGATGGCTTGGCTGCTCTGCCGCAAGCGCTCCCGGAAGTCCGGCCCGGCGCCCCACTCATCGACGATGAAGCCGCGATAGCCGATCTTGCGAATCGCCGCCATCGTTGCGGGCCAGTCGAGATCGCCCGCGAGCAACTCGACCATCTTGCCGCTGTAGTTGCCGTCGAACTTGAAGTCCTTGAAGTGAATCCTCTTTATGCGTGACCCGAGCGTGGGAATCCAATCCTGCGGATACCCTTGCAACAGAACGTTACCCACGTCGAAGTAAACGCCGAACCACTTCGAGTGCAACTCGTCGATGAAGCGGCGGAACTCAAGGGGGCTCAGCAAGAATCGGTTGCCGACATTTTCCGGCAGCAGCATGACCTTGTGCTTGGTACAGGCGGATTCGCATTTCTTGAGGACCTCTTGAAAGCCCTTGTACACGTCTTGGTACCGGTTCATGAATTTCGGACCAGTGCCGACGCGAACCGCGTTGATCAAGATCGAATCGATGCCCA
>VFZQ01000786.1 GCA_016871135.1 Acidobacteriota bacterium
CCGTGGGACAAGACCAACTTTGGGCCTCGGATCGGTGTGGCCTATCAGTTGTCGCAGAAGATGGTGGTCCGGGGCGGCATCGGCCTGTTCTACGGAGGTGAGGAGAATCAGGGTGGTAGCCCGAATCGTGGCGAAGGCGTGCCGTTCAACCAGATCATGGACCTGAACCAGGCTTCGGCGTTCGAACAACGGCATCCGTTCCTGAACCGGTTCTCCGATGGTTGGCCGTCGAATCTATTCACTCTCCCCGCCAACATCAGCTTCCGCGGCGTCGAGGCAAACTTCCGCAACCCGCTAGTCTACAAGTGGAATGCGACGATCCAGCGCGACTTCGGTTGGGGCTCCGCTCTCGAACTCAGCTACATCGGTTCGAAGGGCACCCGCCAGTTGATCAACTGGGATCCAAACGCGCCCCGCAACAGCTCGCTGCCAAACGCCGATGTCAACTCGCGCCGCATGTGGCCGTTCCTTCGCGGCGGCGTGTCTCTGACTTCGACCTTCGGTATCTCGAACTACAACGCTCTGGCCGCGAAGTTTGAGAAGCGGCTGTCCAACGGCCTCTCTCTCGTGTCGTCCTACACCTGGGGCCACACCTTCGCCAACACCGGTACGACGCTCTCCGGTTCGAGCGGCTTCGGTCTCACCGATATCAACTGCGGCTTCCGTTGCGAATACGGTGCTGCCGCGTGGGATATCCGTCACCGTTCCGCGACGAGCTTCAACTATGACCTGCCGTTCGGCAAAGGCAAGAAGTTCGCCAACAGCCTCGGCAAGGGCGCTGACCTGATCGTCGGCGGATGGCAGACAAACGGTATCGTGACGTTCTCGTCCGGCCAGCCGTTCACCTTCCGTTCGCAGAACTGCGTCGGCTCGTTTAGCGCGTGTCGTCCGGACGCTGTTAGCGGGAAAGACCCGATGCAGGCGCCAGCTTCCGGCCGCACGCCCAACCAGTGGTTCGACGTCACGGCCGTGCAGACGCCCGCCGTCGGGACCTTGGGCAACATCGGGCCGCAGACTGGCGTCGGCCCCGGAATCGCAGCCGTCGACTTCTCGATCTTCAAGAGCTTCCAGATCACCGAGACGAAGAAACTGCAGTTCCGCTCCGAATGGTTGAATATGGGCAACACGCCGCGTTTCGCGGTTGGCTCGATCGGCAATACGCAGGGTTCCGGCAACTTCGGGCGCTTGAGCGCCACGCTGCCCGGCACCGCGCGTAACGTGCAGTTCGCGCTGCGCTTCATGTTCTAAACTACAATCAACACTAGGGCCCCGCCACATGCCGCAAGGCCTGTGGCGGGGTTTTCGCATCATGCTCGCTTTTCTCCTACTCGCGCTGCAAGGCGCCGCAGACCCGGCGCAAGCCGTCGTGCGGTTGCAACAAGCGATTCGCGCCGAGCCGACCCGCGAGGGCAACTACACCGAACTCGGCAACCTCCTGCTTTCCACGCGAAACTTCAAGGAAGCCGCGATCGTTCTCGAAGCGGCACGCGCGCGCTTTCCGCAAAGCGCGCAGGTTCATCTTTCGCTTGGCGTCGCCTACTATGGCCAACAGGGCTTCAGCAACGCCGTCGCCGCTTTTCTCGACGCCGCCGAGCGCGACCCCGACGCCGAACAACCCGTCCTCTTCCTCGGGCGCATCACCGAACACGCCGGCGATCGCGCCGCCGACGTCAAAGCCGCCTTTGCGCGTTTCGCCAAGAAACATCCGCAGAACCCATTGGGTCATTACCTCTACGGCAAGGCCGCCGCCGATCCCGCCGCGCTCAAGCGATCCATCGCCCTCAATCCCAACATCTGGGACAGCCACTTTGAACTCGCGGCGCTCCACGAACAATCGGGCGACTACGCCTCGGCGGCTCTTGCGTTCGAAAAGGCGGCGCGGCTGTCGCCGAAGAATCCCGCTCCGCAATACCGATTGATCCGCGTCTACGCGCGGCTGAATCAGCCTGCCAAATCCCAGGCCGCCAAAGCCCGCTTTGAAACGCTCTCCGCGCAGGAAAAAGCCGACGCCGACAAGCGGCAGGCCGCGACCAAACACCTCGATCTGAGGGTGCGCCAATGATCCGCCGCCATCTCCTACTCGGCGTCGCGGCGATGCAGGCGCAACAGCCGAAATTGCTGCTGCCTTCCGATATACCCGACGCTCTCGGCTTCCGTCAGATGTGGTACAACCCAGTGCCGCCCATCGACGCCGCCAAGTGGCGGCTATCGATCAAAGGCCTTGTCGAAAAGCCCTCGTCCTTCGCCGTCGCCGATCTTCGCGCGCTGCAACAAGAACAGCAAAGCGCCCGCATGAAATGCGTGCAGTGCTGGAGTTCGCGGGCCAATTGGGTCGGTTTTCGCTTCGGGGCGTTGCTCGATATTGTCAAGCCCACAAAGGCCGCCAAAGCCATCCGCATCGACTGTCACGATAGGTGGTACGAGTACATGTCGCTCACCGAAATGGCCAACCCTCGCGTGCTCATGTGCCTCGACCTCGCCGGCAAGCCGCTGACGCCTTCCCATGGGGCTCCGCTGCGCTTGCTCGACCCTTCCAAGTACGGTTACAAATCGGCCAAGCTCATCACTTCGATCACGTTCGTGGCCGAAGGAAAAGGCTCGATGGCGTGCGACATCGGCCCCTATTATTCGCCGACCGGCGAGATCCTTGCCGGCTACGACACGCCGCTCGATCTCAATCCGGAAGCCGCTAAACCCGGGTGGAAACTTGATCCCAAAGTCCGCCGCAAAATAAAGGGCGGCGAGATCATGGACTACTGATGCTGTCCAAGCGCCAGTTCCTGCAAGCCGCCGGACTCACCGTCGCCAACCAACTCGGCGCCATCGCCGCGCAGCCGAATGACGCCAAGCGCAAGGTGATCATCGTTACTTTCGGCGGCG
>VFZQ01000787.1 GCA_016871135.1 Acidobacteriota bacterium
AAATGTGAGTTAAGCGTTGTCACATCAACCACTTGACGGCGAAAGCGGTGATTCAAAGAGGGCTAAGATCCGTCCGACCGGGAGAAAACTCCTTGCACCCAGTCTATCGGCGGTGTAGCCGACAGACTTCATAGACTCGGAACAATCCCAGGATAGGACTTTACCGAAGCCTTTTCCGCCGCTGCGGCAACCCGACCCCATTCGGCCGCTCGCCGCGCCTCATCCCAACCCAACTCCCTCGACAACCCGCGCAATGCTTCCGCTGCAACCGACGCCCCAAAATCCGGCGAAAATGCATGCGCCGCACGCCGGAACATGTAGTCGTCCAAGTGGCTGCAATACTCCTCACGCGCGGCGAATACAGCCTCAGCCCCGATCGAACCGTACTCTTCCATCAGCGCCTTCACACCGGACCACCGCGATCCGTAGAGCGTCTCCGCGTTGCCCGTCCCAGGCAGGGGTAGTACGGCTGTCGAACAGTTCGCCGATACCCCGAGCACCTTGCAAACCGCATCCGATGCGTCCTCGGCTATCGCCCGATACCCCGTTATCTTCCCCCCCAATATCGACACCACTCCCGGCTCGGTCTGCTCAACTTTGTGCAACCGCGAAACGCTCGACTCGGACCCATCTCGCTTGACCAGCGCCCGAACGCCCGCGCTGGTAGAATACAACGCCAACCGCCGCACGTCCGGGAAGAACGGTTCCACCGATCGCAACAGATATTCGATGTCCCCGTCGCCGGCGCGCACGCCGCCCGGGTCGTCGCGAAAGTCCGTGTCGGTGGTGCTGATCCACGTTGTCCCCAGCAAGGGTATAGCAAAGAACAGCCGCCCATCGACCGGCGAGAACAGCACATTCGCCTTCTGAATCATCGGCGCGCATGCGAGATGAATACCCTTGGTTGTTCGAATCCGACGGCTCTGCACCGCTCCCATCCGCTCGGAAACCCGGTCAAACCAGGGCCCCGTTGCATTCACAAACACCTTCGCGCGGACTTCGGCCTCCTCGCCCGAATCCACATCCCGAGCGCGCAGCG
Organism: Acidobacteriota bacterium; assembly: GCA_016871135.1. GTDB lineage: Bacteria > Acidobacteriota > Terriglobia > Bryobacterales > Bryobacteraceae. Next base: position 1,040 of record VFZQ01000787.1, read on the forward strand.
CCCTGATTCGGCCGCTCGACCGCGCCACGCCCACAACCTCGGCGTAGTTCCGCACAATCGCTCCATGCCGCTCAGCGTCGATCACGTTTTCCAGTGCCAGCCGCTCCGGCAAACACACCTGCGCGTCGTAGTAACTGGCCGATCCCGTGCACCCCTCGCGCGCGAGCGATGGCTCATCGCGCATCGTCTCGGCCGCCGAAACAAACCGGTGGTTCGGCACCGACTTGTCGTAGCTCAGCAGGTCGTATAGACACAGCCCGGCCCGCATCTTTTGCTGGAAAAACCACGAGTGCCCCACAAACGGAATTCGAAACTCCAGCGGTTTCACCAGGTGCGGTGCATTGCGAAGCAGGATCTCCCGCTCGCGCAGATCCATTCTCACCAGCGCGAAATCGAGCATCTCCAAGTACCGCAACCCGCCATGAATCAGCCGCGTCGACCCCGCCGTCGTCGCCCCGCCGAAATCGCCCTTCTCAATCAACGCGACCGACAACCCGCGCAGCGCCAAATCGCGCGCCACACCGCAGCCGATTATTCCGCCGCCAATAATCGCGGCGTCAAACTCCGCGCCACCAAGCGCGGAAAAGTTTCCCATCTATCGATTATGGAACAGCAATCGCGCTAAACACGCATTGCCATGACACAAAGCTGACAATCGCCGCTATTGGTGAACTTCACCATTCTTCGGATCGAGGGCGATCCCGCCGTATACTGGAAGCCCGATGCAACCAGCGCCGCCAGCGAAGAACTCCTGGATTCTGTCTCCCGCCTGGGACATCGCCCTCTTCATCGCATCGCCGCTGGCCGCAATCGTGACGCTCATTCCGCTGGCCGGCTATTTCCCATCCGCGGACTTCGGCGCTTTTCTGCTGGCGTTCTTTACGTTCGGTCACCATTTGCCCGGGTTCCTGCGAGCATACGGCGACGCCGACCTGCGGCGCCGGCGACGCATCGCGTTTTTCGCCGCGCCTCCGATCATCTTCGCGGCGGCCTACGGTCTGGCGGCCGTCGATCTCCACGGTTTGTTGTTTGTCGTCTTCACATGGGACATCTGGCACGTTCTGATGCAGCAGTACGGCTTCCTCCGTATCTACGATTCCAAGATTGGCGCGATCGACCGGCTCACCGCCTGGGGAGACCGCGCGGTGTCCCTATCGTGGTATGTCACCTTCATCGCGCTCAGCCCGCACTACACGCACGACCTTCTATTGCGCGGTTACTCGACGGGCCTGCCCGCCGTTAGTCCCAGCTTCCTACAATCCGTCCGCGCCGCGTTGCTTGGCGTCAGCGTAGTACTGAGCGCCGCCTATCTGATTCGCCAATGCAGTCTGTGGAAGCGGGGGACACCCGTTTCGTGGAAGAAGCTGCTGGCGCTTGTCTGTTTTCTCTGCGCGACCTGGTTCCTGTATGTCGCCTATCCCGACTTCGTGGTTGGGTTCGCAGTGTGGTCTGCTTTTCATTGCGTGCAGTATTACGGCATCGTCTGGGCCTTTAATCAACAGCGGGCGGCTAAACCGGATGCTGGAGCATTAGTTCGATTTCTCTTTCGCCCGCGCATCGGGCTCGTGCTACTCTACGGCGCGCTGATCTTGGGCTATGGCGCCATCAATTGGTCACAGCGTTATCTTTCCGGCGGAACGCTGCTGACGCTACTGACGGCTTTCGTCGTTACTTCCGGCACGCTGCACTACTATTTCGACGGCTTTATCTAGCGTGTGCGGGAAAAGGAAACGCGCCGTCCGCTGGTGCTCGACGCGGCGCCCGCCGAAGGGACGTTTGCATTCTCACCGGCGCTCGCGCAGGCGGTGGTAGCCGGCCTGGCCGTTATCGGGTTGGC
>VFZQ01000788.1 GCA_016871135.1 Acidobacteriota bacterium
CCAGCGCGTCTTGGTGACGTTGCCGGAGATGGCAATCGTCCGTTTCTTCGCGGCTGCTGCGCCGACGGCTTCCGCCAACTCGGCCGCGTTCGCGGGTTGAATCAAATCCATCATTCGAATTAGCCATTATAAACTCGAACGATGCTTCGAATCACTCTTGTAGTTTTTTGCGCGGTTGCGTTTGGGCAGGTTCAGGCGCTGGATGAGCAGGCCAAAGCGTGGAATCGCGGCGACATCAGGGCGTTTGTGGAGACGTACGAAGACTCTTCGGCGATTACGTTTCTAGGCAAGGAATTGTCGCGCGGGCGGGACGGCGTGTTGGCGCGGTACCTGAAAACCTACGACACGCGCGAGAAGATGGGGGCGCTGCGGTTTGAGATTATCGAGTCGCGCGCGCTGGGCGCGGACCATCACCTTGTTCTCGGCAAGTTCTTTCTGACGCGCAGCGCCGCGGGAGGCGGAGACGCGACGGGGAAGTTCACGCTGATCCTGCGCAAGACAGCGAAGGGTTGGAAGATCGTGCACGATCACACGTCCGATTGATCGGACACACGCAAGGGATTGGTATATGGTATATACCAAATATACCAATATACCAATTCGATTTCGAGGGCCTGGAAATGCCGTGAAAGCCCTATGAAATCGACTTGGGGATGCATTTCTCGCCGCGTAGACCACGATATACCAATGTGGGATTGGTATATGAAAATGCGTCAAAATTCTGTCGACAGATCCGGTTTGGCGGGGGCGGTGGTAATTCTACCGGCGGATTCGCGCTACAACTAATGAACGTATGAAGATCCTCTTCTGGCTGTTGGTGGCTATTGATTCTCTGGCGCTCGCCGCGTGGTTTGTTGTGGGCGTTGGGTTTGCGGGGCCGTCGCAGTACTACACGACGCGCCTTGTGAATCACCTCCTGCCGCCGTTGGGTTTGCTGGCCGGGGCAGCGGTACTTTTCGTGCTCGCGAAGTCGCCGGCCATGCGCGGATTGGCATTCGTGCTTGCCTTGTCTCCGGTACTTGTTCTTTATGCCAGCTATACGTTGGCAGGGGGCAAAACGGATCGGGCGTTAGAGGATGCGATTCGAGCGGACGATTTGGAAGCCGTGCGCGCGGCGTTGGGCACGTCCGCTGTCGACAAAGCGGGCTCGGATGGGGTGGTGCCGCTGACGAGGGCGATGGACAAATTTCTCGAGACGAACAACGCGAGCGTGATACGGGAGCTGCTGGCGGCGGGCGCCAACGCAAACGGGGATTCGAAGAGTGCAGAGCTACCGCTCGAGCGGGCCATCGCTATGACAAAGCACCAGGGGACCGAGCCGATGATGTTGCTATTGAAGGCGGGAGCGGATCCGAATGCAAAAAACGCGGTGAAGGATCCGGCGTTCTTCGCGGCGGCGGAGAAGGGGATCGATGATTCGGTGATGCAAACGCTCGTCGAGCACGGCGCGGATTTGCGGATGGTGGATAAACAGGGGAAAAACGTGCTCGATCTAGCGAGGCTGCGGGAGAATCAGCCTGTGATTGAATACCTCATTCGCCGCGGTGTCGTTAGCGACCGAAGATGAACCGCTGGCGGCGCGGGTCGGCGCCACCGTCGAGGATGCCGTCCTTGAAGAGGATCACGGTCGGCGCGGAGCCGTTGCTCCATTCGCCGCTGACTTGGACGATGTGGCCTTTGGCGGAGAGGGCGTCGAGGGTAGGCTTATCGAGGCGGCGTTCGAGGCGTGTTTTGCCGGGTACAAATTCGTGCGTGGCGAAGGAGCTGTAGAAGTGCTCGGTTTGGAAGCGCGGGGCTTCGACGGCGGCTTGGGCGCCCATACCGAAGTCGATGATGTTGATCAGCGCCTGGAGCATGGCTTGATCCTGGTTGTCGCCGCCGGGCGTGGACATGATGAAGAATGGCTTGCCGTCCTTGAGCACCATGGTCGGGCTGAGCGTGACGCGGGGGCGTTTGCCGGGCGCGAGTTCGTTGGCGTGGCCTTTCGTCATGACGAAGCTCTGCAGGCGCGTTGATAGCGGGACGCCGGTGTCGCCGGCAATGACGCTGGGCAGCCACGCGCCGCTGGGGGTGGCGTTAAACACGTTGCCGAATTTGTCGGCGACGTTCACGCAGGTCGTGTCCTGGACGGAGTTGTGTTCGCCGGCCTCGTTCTTCGAGAGGAGCGGCTTGTTGACGGCGCCGGGGCGCGACTCCATCGACGCTTTGTTGGGATCGATGAGTTTGCGGCGTTGGGCGGCGTATTCCTTGGAGAGCAGGATTTCGGCGGGGATCTTGGAGAACTTGGGGTCGCCGTAGTGGGCGTCGCGATCGGCGAAGGCGAGCTTGACGGCTTCGATGACGGTGTGGAGATACTCGGGCGAGTTGTGGCCCATTTTCTTGAGATCGTAGCCTTCGAGGATGTTGAGGGCCTGGATCATGACGGGGCCTTGAGTCCAGAAGCCGGGCTTGACGATGGTGTAGCCGCGGTAGCCGGCGGTGACGGGCTGGTCGATTTCGGCTTTGAAATTTTTCAGGTCGTCGTAGCGGATGAGGCCGCCGTTGGCTTCGGAGAATGCGGCGATTTTTCTGGCGATGGGGCCGCGGTAGAAGTAGTCGCGGACGGCCTGGAGTTTGCGCGCGCGATTTCCTTTTTGCTTCTTTTCGGCGGCGACGAGTTCGCGGAGCGATTTGGCGAGAGACGGCTGTTTGAAGACCGTCGCGATTTGGGGCGGGCGGCCGTCGGGGAGGAAGTGAGCTTTCGATGTTGGCCAGCCGGAGAGGAGGCGTTCGCCGCTGCGGATGAAGTTGGAGAACTCTTCGCCGATGGGGAAGGCGTCGGCGTATTCGATGGCGGGCGCGGCGACTTCGGCGAACGATTTGGTGCCGTAGGTCT
>VFZQ01000789.1 GCA_016871135.1 Acidobacteriota bacterium
CCTCTAAGCGCGACACACTACAAGGGTTGAAACGAGTCCTCTACCCACTGGCCGTCGCGCTTGGCGTGATCCTCATCTACTGGAAGTTCTCGCTGTCGAAGCAGTTCACCTGGCTCGACGGGCCCGATCACGTCAATCAAGTTTATCCGTGGCTGCAAATGCAGGCGCGCGAATGGCATCGCGGGCATTTTCCGATCATCGATCCGAACCAATTCGCCGGCAACGCGTTTTTGGCGCAGAATCAGCCGGGATCGCTGCATCCGCTGAACTGGCTGCTGTTCCTACTGCCGTTGAAGCACGGGCGCCTGCAGATTCCGATTCTCAATGGCTACTTCGTGTTGATGCATCTGATTGGCGCTTGGGCGATGTACTGGCTCGCGCGCGGACTACGCATCACCCCGTGGAGCGCTGTTGTGGTGGCGCTGGGCTACGGTTGCGGCGGATTCATGGCGGAGGTGCAGTGGCCCCAGATGTTGAATGGCGTAGGCTATTTGCCGCTCGTGCTATTACTTTGGATCCGCTATCTGCGCGCGCCTGGCCGCGCGGAGTTGGCGGCATCGGCAGGCGTGCTGACCGCGCTGATTTCCTTCGCGGGGCACCATTCGGCGCCGGTGATGACTCTCGTCATGGTTGCCGTCGTTTCCGCGTATTGGACTGCGGCACGATGGCGCCGGATGCGGTGGCCGCGCGTGAAACGTTTGGCCGGAGGGTTCACCGCGTTCGCCGTGTTCTTCGGTGCGGGCGGCGCCGCGTTGTCGATGCCGGCGCTCGAGTTCTGGAGGGTCGCACTTCGATGGATTAATGCCGCGCAGCCGGTGAAATGGGACGACCCGATTCCGTTTCTTACGCACCGCGTCTACTCGTTGGGACCCGAGTCGTTCCTCGGATTTGTTATCCCTGGCTTTCACGCTGATGCACCGCTGAGCCCTTACATTGGCATTTGTATCATCGTCCTCGCGATTATTGGATTCCTGGCGCGCCCGGGCGTTCTCACATCTCTGATGACGGCGCTTGCCGCCGTTGGCGTTTTGTTGGCGCTGGGCGACAGCTCGATTCTCCACGGTCTGTTTTTCGCCCTCTTCCCCGTCTTTGACAAGATGCGCATGCCTTCGATGTTTTCTCTCTTGACTCAGGTGGCGCTGCTGGTTTTGGCGGGTTTCGGAATCGATGCGTTACGCGGCGGGTTCACTCCCCCTCGCCGGATGGCGCATGTCCTGCTCGTTGCCGCCGGACTTGGGTTTTACGGCGTTGCGATCGCGAATGTGACGGCCAAGGAGGCGCTACATCGTGTCGATCCGGTTGCTTTCTTCGCCCTCTATTCCGGCGCGCTCGGGCTTGCCCTGCTGGCGCGATCGCAAGCGTCGACAAGAGCCTTTGTTGCGGGATTGCTTGTCGTGCTTGAAGTCGGCTCGACCGCCACACGGACCGTCAAAGACAAAGAGATGAAATGGGAACTCTTTGAACACCTGACGCTCTATGACGATATCGCCGATTTTCTCCTGAAACAAAAGAAGCAAGAACCGCCGTTCCGTGTCTCCTCCGCTGAGGAGTTGCAGCCGACCCATTTCGGCCCGCTTTATGGAATTGAGCAGTTCGATGGCGGGTGTTGTGGTGTCATGCCAAACGTTCTGCGCGCGGTGTGGCTGGAGCCGGTCAAGCGTCTCTATGGCGCGCGTTTTCACATTGGGCCGGCGCCACGCAATCCGGGAGACGTTTCGCGATTCGAAGGCAAGTCGGGTTGGAAGGTGTGGGAGACGCCCGAGTACGCGCCACGCGTTTGGACGGCTCACAAGTTCCGAATTGTCACCGAAGACGCCATGCACGCCGAGTACGAGAAAGGCTGGCCTCACATGCGGGAAACCGTTAGTGCGTTGCGTGGCACGGCGAATCTGGCGCAGTGTGCGCAACCGGATGAGTTGAATCTTACAAATCTGCGCGCGGAATACGCAAGCGTCGAGGTGAATATGGGTTGCGCGGGGCTGCTGGTGTTATCGAATTCCGTTCTGCCGGGTTGGGAGATTTACGTTGACGGCGCGCGATCGACACAGATCGATGCCTACGACAAGTTCCTTTCCACCGTTGTGCCGCAGGGCAAACACAACGTTGAATTCGTTTACGCGGCGCGCACTCTCAAGCGCGGGGTGGCGCTAACGCTGGCGTCGCTGGTTGCGCTCGCGGTTTGGTGGTGGCTGCGGCTTAGTGGTCGGCTGGGATCGGGATTCCGAGGTCGGCGGCGCCCAGCGGCGACATGATTGCATCGGGGCAGTAGCGCGCGATGTGTTCGCACGCGATCGCAGCGCGGCGGACTCGTTCGCGGCTGAGTGCGAGAACCGTGTTTTCGAGGTGCGTGCCGCTTGGGTAAACATCCGGTGCATTCTTCAAGCCGAACTTCAAGTAGATCGGCGCGGCGACGCGGATGAATTCCGGAATTTCGTAGTAGCGAATGAAGCCGCCGATGTTGTCGGGGGCTTCGACATAGAAGTCGATCGGCTTTGTGATCGCCGCGCGAATCGACGCGATTTGCGGCAGCGTGAGGTCGCTCGGAATGTTGATGGTGTCGGCGCCGAGGCGTTCCAGGATGCGCGCGCTGGCGGGGTTGGCCGGCGCCATCATTACCGAGGTCTTGATGATGATATCTTTCGGAAAAATGCCCTTGGCACGGCCTTCCGCGACCAACTCAAGCGAGCCGAGATCGCTGACCAACACACTACGGATGCCGAGATCGCAGGCACGCTCGACGTCGGCGAGGCCGTGCGCAAGTTGATTCGATCCGCGCATCGAAAGCGCCAGCGCGCGCCCCGCCGGCGACACCGCTTGTGCGCCGATGTCGAAGCTTGCGCGCGGTCCGAGAAAGAGATTCACTTCGATCGAATGC
>VFZQ01000790.1 GCA_016871135.1 Acidobacteriota bacterium
GTCGGCGCGTGGCACGGTGCGGGAGCAGGATATCGTGTTTGAAAACAGCCCACGCGCGCGGGCCGTACCGTTCGACGATTCGGTGGGCACGGGATTCTACATGGTCGATATTCATCCGTGTGGCGCGAATGAGAAGGGCCGCATGATGATGCCGAAGCCGTTTCAGATTCCGATGGCGGCGCTGCTGCCGAAGGACCTGACGAACTTTTTGGCGGCGTCGAAGAATCTGGGCGTGACGCACTTGACCAACGGAGCGTATCGCTTGCATCCGATTGAATGGAATATCGGCGAGGCGGCGGCGACGATCGCCGCGTTGCAGATCAAGAGTGGCGCGCGGCCGGGGGCGTTGGAAGTCCAGAAGGATCTGACGGCGAACGGCGTGCAGGTGTTCTGGTTCGACGATCTGCCGCAGACGCATCCAGCCTTCGCGGCGATTCAAATGGCGGCGATGCGCGGGTTCTATCCGTTTCGCTTCGACGATCTGCATGCGAGCCCCGATTCGCCGATCACGCGTTTAGAGGCGGCGCGGGCGCTGGCGGGGGCTTATAGTGAGGCGGGCGATCCGGTAAAGACGGCGGTAGCCAAGAACTGGATGGCGGTGGATCATCGCAACTGGTTTCATGGCGATTTGCCGTTGTACTGGACCGACGTTCGGATCGACGGGTTCGCGCCGGCGAAGCCGAAACGGACTGGGCCGGTGACGCGCGGAGAATTCTTTTTGCAATTGATGCGAGGGCGCTGATGAAGTGGGTGTGGGCTCTTATTGCGCTATCGTTACCCGCGCGATTCTTCCTAATGCAGCGAAGTATATGGCTCGATGAAGCTTGGGTGGCCAATTCGATTCTCGAACCGGCTTGGCGGGACATGTTTTATTACCCATGGTTTGCGCAGAGCACGCCGCCAGGGTTCCTATTTCTCGTTCGTTTGACCGGCGCGAGCGGTGACTTCTCATTGCGCCTGATTCCGCTGGCGGCGAGCGTGGCGAGTTGCTGGCTGTTGGCGCGGGCGCTATTGGTCAAAGTGGGAGAGACGGCGGCAATCGCGGCGGCCGGCGTACTTGCGTGTAACTACGCCGCCATTCTGTACGGCACACGTTTGAAGCAGTATTCAGTCGATATGTTCGTGGCGTGTCTGTTCCTACATGCAATCGCATCCCCGCCGCCGCGTTGGGCGCGGATAGCGCTGTGCACGCTGGCGCCGTTCGTTTCGTTCACGGCAGTTTTTTTCCTGCCTGCGATTGTCTGGCGCGGCGGAGCGATCAACGCCTTGGCGACGGCGGCGGCGTTCGCCGTGAACTATTTCGTGTTTATCGTGCCGAACAAGAGCGAGTTGTTCAACAACTCGTGGCTGGGAAAGTTTCTCGATCCGGCGCATCCCATCGACACGCTGGTTCGGTTTTTCTGGAGCGCGGGAACACTCTTTCTGCCTGTCAACAGTCCGTATGGATGGACGATTGTGGCGCTGGCGATTGTCGCATCGATGATCGGCGCGTGGTTGGTACGTAGGCAAGGACTTACGGTCGCTTATGCGGCGCCGATTCTGGTGGCGATAGCGATGAGCTTCGCCGGATTTTATCCGCTGCTCGATACGCCGCGGATCATTCTGTGGATGCTGCCGTGCATCGCGTTGGGGCTTGGGGCGGTAGCGGAAAAGCTGCCGAAGTGGGCTGTTGTTGTGGCGGCGGCCCTCGCTGTGGCGGGCATGCAGTACATCTACTTCACACGGCCGCCGGCGGTGGAGGAGAATTGTTCCGCGGTGGCGTCGCTGGTAGGCGTCGATGCGCTCTACGTCCACGCGGCGACGCGGGAGCAGTTCGACTACTATCGCCGGTTTCACGACTTTTCCAAGACAAAGATCGTGTATGGCAAGACCTCGTACCCGTGTTGCATGTTGCGCGTGAACGAGCGGGCGACGTATCCAGACGTTAGTGGATTCGAAAACGAAATGTTGGCCGCGATCAGCGATCACAAGCGTCTCTGGATCTACTCGCCGTCGGGCGCCGAAGGGCATTTTGGCGGATTCATGAGGAAGCATCTCGCCAAGCTAAATTCGCTGCGCGCCGGGTGCCGAGTGGCGGAGTCGCGGGACTTCGATCAGGTGCGGACTACGCGACTCGTTTGCGAATGATGCGGGCGAACAGAATCAGCAGCGCGCCGGCGGTGAGCACGGAGGTGGCGGGCTCTGGGACGCCGTCGGGTACGAACGCAAGGCTGTGGCTGTTGCTGTTATGGGTGAAGGCGAGTACGTCGGGGCCGCCAGGGTAAGCACGAGAGTAGACGTTTTGGCCTTGGATTCGGGTCCAAAGGAGACCTTGTTCGGTGTCGAAGGCGAGGCCCGCGTCGTTGCTCTGCGGAGTCGCGAAGAGCGATGTGAGTGCGCCCGTGGATCGGTTCACCGCGACGTAGCTTGCAGAAACGACCTCTAGCCCGATCAGCGTGTCGGACCCGGGATCGTAGGCCAAGCCGGTGACGAACACTGAGGCTGGGAACGTGGCGACCAGCGTGTTGCTGACCGAAGGGATGATCCTGTAGAGCTGAACATAGTTCGACGTTACGTAGAAGGCATTCTCGGAGGCCACGTACTCCAGTCCAGTCCTGCCTGTGTTGGTGCTGTAGGTGGCGATCGTTGTGGTCGTCAGCGCGACCGGATCGATCGCAAACAGCGCGGATGAGTTCGACCCCACGAGGCGCTGATTGAGCGTGTCGTAGGCGAGTCCGGTAATCGACGTCCCCGGCCCGCTCAGCGTACCTAGAAGCGTCATTCCGGAAGGCGAAGAAGACGAGAACGAGTAGAGCTGATTGGTGCTTTCATCAACGGTGTAGAGGGTGCCGGCGGAAAGTCCGAGGCAGCCGGCCAGAAGCAGCGTGAGGTGG
>VFZQ01000791.1 GCA_016871135.1 Acidobacteriota bacterium
CGGGCGCGGTCTCTTTCGGGCAGGTGAAATACGAAGATATCCTGAAGAGCCCGAATGCAGACTGGTTGACCTATGCCGGTGATTACAAAGGCACGCGGCATTCGCCGCTCAAGCAAATTACGACGACCAACGCGGGATCCTTGGTATCGAAGTGGGTCTATCGTGTTCCGAGGGCGCAAAAACTGCAAGCGACGCCATTGGTTTATCAGGGCGTGATGTACATGACAGCGCCGAATGAGGTGCGGGCTCTGGACGCGCGGACCGGCCGGCTCATCTGGGAGTGGCGCGATACACGGTCGAAGCGCAGCGACGTGAACCGCGGCGTGGCCCTGCTGGGCGACAACGTATATTTCATAACTTCCGATTGTCATTTGACCGCGCTCAATCGGAACACGGGCGCCGTGGTGTGGCAGGTGCGGTACGCCGATTCTGAGAAAGACGGCGTGTTCGCGGCGATGGCACCGTTTATCGCTAAGGACAAAGTGATCGTCGGCGTGGGCGGCGGCGATACGGGAATGCGCGGCTTTGTAGCGGCGTTCAATGCGACGTCCGGCAAGGAAGAGTGGCGCTTCTGGACCGTGCCGAAGCGCGGCGAGAAGGGCTCGGAGACATGGGGTGACTACGTCGAGTACGGTGGCGCGGGCACGTGGCTATCGGGGACTTTCGATCCGGAGCAGAACACGCTCTATTGGACGACGGGAAACCCGTGGCCGGATTTTTATGGCGGTGACCGGAAGGGCGATAACCATTATTCGTGCGGCGTGGTGGCGCTGGACTTAGACACGGGTAAGTTGAAGTGGTTTTTCCAATTCACTCCGGGCGATACGCATGATTGGGATGGGCAGTCGTGGCCGGTGCTGGTCGACCGCGAAGTACGCGGCAAGATGCGGAAGCTATTGCTGCACCCGAACCGGAACGGTTTCTACTATGTGCTGGACCGTACGACGGGTGAGTTTTTGCACGCGACTAAGTTGAACGATCTGGTCGATTGGGCGAGTGGGATCGACGACAAAGGCCGTCCGATCCTGATTCCCGACAAAGATCCGACGCCCGCGGGCAACCGCGTGTGCCCCGGCGTGCGGGGCGGCGCGAATTGGATGGCGCCGACTTATGTGCCGGCGAGCGGCTACTTATATGTCGTCACCGTTGAGCAGTGCGACATCTACACGTCTTCGGCGAAGAAGCCGGAGCCGAAGGCGGGGTTCTCCGGCGGCGGCGCTGGGGCGAAGCCGCGCGATGTCGGCACGATCTATCTGCGCGCGCTGGATGCGGCGACGGGCAAGCGGATTTGGCAATATCCGATGCCAGGACCGGCGGTGGCGTGGTCGGGGACGGTGTCGACGGCGGGCGGGGTGGTGTTTGTCGGCGACGACGATGGGAGCCTGGTGGCGCTGGACGCGAAGTCCGGTAAACACTTATGGAATTTTCAGATGGGCGAGGATTTGTTTGCCGCGCCAATGACCTACTCGGTGGACGGGAAACAATATGTGGCGATCGCGACGGCATCGGCCGTTTATAGCTTCGGCCTGTTTGAGCCGGCGACAAGCGTGGAGATTCCGAAAGGCGCGCCGCGATGAGGTTACTCGGATTCGCCGCCGCGGCGTGCTGCATGGCGCAGCAGTGGGAGCCGCTGTTCGACGGCAAGTCTACAGCCGGCTGGCACACGCAGTTGAAGGATCGATTTCCGAGCGAAGCATGGGCGATCGAAGACGGCGCGCTGCGTTGTATCGGCAATGCCAAGACGCGGCCCGACTTATCGACCGTGCGGACGTTTCGCAATTTCGAATTGGAGTTTGAGTGGAAGATCGGCAAGGGTGTGAATAGCGGCGTGAAGTATCTCGTATTTGGCGTACGGCCAAATCCGGCTGTGGGCCGCATCGACCCGGATGTGCCGAAGGCGCTGGGGTTGGAGTTCCAACTGCTGGACGGGACCGAGGGGGATCCATCGCACTCGACCGGTGCTCTGTATATGTATGTCGCGCCGTCGAATATGCCGCCGGTGCCGCCGAACACATGGCACAAGGGCAAGATCGTGGTGCGCGGTTCAGACGTTGAGCATTGGATCAACGGCGTGAAGGTGATGTCGGCGGATTTGCAGTCCGAGGCTGTGCGCGCGGCAGTGGAGGCGCAGAAGCGGAACGACGTGCCAAAGGTGGCGCATCTGGATGAGTTGAAGGCCGACGCGAAGAAGGCGTATCCGATTGTGTTGACGCACCATGGCGGGGATGCGTGGTTTCGCAATATGCGGGTGCGGGTGTTGCGCTAGCCGGAGTAACTTTAGAACCTACCGCCGTCTGGACTAACTGGCAAATCGCTTGTAGATGCGCTCGCCGCGCGGTGTACCGCGGAGCGGCCGATAATGAGGGTCGATGACCGAATAGGGAAGATTGTGATCGTGCTCGCGTTCGGCGCGCTCCATCCAATCGAGGGCGCGTCCGAGATCACCGCACCTAGCTTCAAGCAGGCCGACAAGGGACGGCGCGGTGCGGTCCATCCCAATGTTCACGAGCAGACTTCTGCCCTCGGCATAGGCGGCACGACCTTTCGATCCCGTCACCAGATGCGCCAAACCGGCCGCAAAACGCTGGCTTTTCCGATCGGCTTGATGAATGGCCCGAAGCTCTATTTCGGCCTCCCTTACGCGTCCCTGGCTTTCTAAAGCCCGGCCGAGCAGCCACCGGCCCAGCGGCCAGTCCGGCTCCCAACGCAAGGATTCCCGCGCCAACCGCTCCGCCTGGCTGCCACGACCGCAGTGGAGCAGTGTCGTGACGGCGGCGAATCGCAAAATCTTCGAACGGGGCATTACGCTCAGGGGCCTTGCTATCACAGCCAAGGCATCTTCGGCGCGACCGCGTATCGCCGCGGC
>VFZQ01000792.1 GCA_016871135.1 Acidobacteriota bacterium
ATCAAGTTCACCCGATGGTAATCCAAGTAATTGACACCTGAACTCTCTTGACTGACAATATTGACTTCGAGGTCCGTTATTGCCCGCACTAACCTCTCGACGACACCTGGTTGATCGCGCATCGTACAGCTTAGCCTGGCTAAGCTATCCGGCTGAGGCGCGTACGGGGATATTAACACCTCCGCGTGTTTTACTTGTTCCTGAGCGGGGGCAAGCAGACACGCATGCACCTCCGTGTCGGGCAGCAGCCCAAGGTGACCGGTCTGGAAAGGCGGAATTACGAGTTTGTCATCTTTTGTAGTCTTGAGATAATCAAGTACGATCATGGTAAGAGAGATCGTATTACAAGTGTTCCGTGTTCGCAACTCCTGGTTTCAAACCCTGGTTTCAAACCCGACGCGCGCGGACAATTCGTACTGCCGAGCTAGACTTGTGACGTTCGGGCTAGCTTGCAATTACCGCTTCGGAATCCCCAACCGCTCCAACTCCCCATGCAACACACGAAGTTGATCCTCGGTCAACGCCGCCGTCCGCGGCGGCCGGCAGTAGCCGCATTCGACGCCCTGCCACGCCAACATCGCCTTCGTCGCCGCGTGCGCCGGAAATTTCAAGCCAAGCTCGATCACGTCGTTTACCTTAGCCTGCAACGCCCGCGCCTCGTTCCAGTTCCCCGTGCGGCTGCAATCGTAGATGCCCGCAAACCACTCGGGCACGACGTTATAAAACGTGCCGATGCCGCCATCGGCGCCCATCGACAAACCGGCCACAAGGATCTCGTCGAACCCGTTGAAGATCACCGCGCCTTCGCGCTTCAGCTTCCACATCGTGAACAGGTCCGTGCTCGTGAACTTCAATCCCGCCACGCCTTTGATCTCGCACAGACGCCGCAGATCGTCGAAGCCGGAAGGCCGCGCCGCGAAGCCGGGGAAGAAGTAGATGAACAGCGGCAATGCCGTCGAGGCGGCAATCGCCGAATAGTAGGAGTGCACTTCCTCGATCGAATAGGATCCGCTTGGCGGCAATGAACTAATGGAGTGTGCGCCGGCCTTTTCGGCGTGCCTGGCCAACTCGATCGCGCTTTGTGTGGACATCGCGCCGATATGCGCCATCACATGTTTACCGGAGGGGGTCGACTGCACTGCGACCTCCACGACGCGCTTACGTTGATCGAGCGGCTGTTGTAGTCCTTCGCCGGTTTGGCCGCAGACGTAGAGTCCGTCGATCGGCGTCGTGTAAAGCGCCGCGCAGAGTTTTTCAAGCGCGGACGGGAGGAGTTGTCCGTCTTGATCCATCGGTGTCAAAAGCGCCGGGAGGACGCCGCCAGTAATGTTGTTCATTCGGAGTAAACATTAAAGTGTATCCTAACTCCTATGCGACGGCGCACATTGGTACTCGGCGGGGCGGTTGCCGTGCTCGCGGCCGAGCGCGGATACACGATTCCAGTCGTCGATCTTGCCGGTGACGCCAAGCGCCGCGTGATTGTCGATCGTGAACCTGGGCAATATCTCGGCCATCCGACAACCGTGTTGCTCGAAGACGGCCGCACGATGGTCTGCGTCTATCCGAAGGGCCACGGTAAAGGCCCGATTCAGATGAAGCGCTCGCGCGACGCCGGCCGCACCTGGAGTGAACGCCTTCCGACGCCGGAGAACTGGGCGACATCACAAGAGACACCGACGATCCATCGTGTCGTCGACAAGCAGGGCGTAAGGCGGCTGATCCTCTTTTCCGGCCTCCATCCAATCCGTCTCTCTGTTTCAAACGACGACGGCGCCACGTGGTCGCCGCTTACACCAATTGGTACCTTCGGTGGGATCGTAGCGATGTCCTCGGTTGTGCGTCTGCGCAACGGCGACTACATGGCTGTGTTTCACGACGACGGACGCTTTTTCGATGCCAAGCCAACTGGTGTGCGTGCGTTTGTCGTCTACAAGACGATCTCGCGGGATGGCGGCTTGACCTGGAGCGCGCCATCGATCGTCGCTCGCCACGACGAAGCGCATCTGTGCGAGCCCGGTGTCGTGCGCTCGCCCGATGGCAAACAACTCGCGATGCTGCTGCGCGAAAACAGCCGCAAATTCAATTCGTTCGTGACGTTCTCAAACGACGAAGGCGCAACCTGGACGGCGCCCCGCGAACTGCCCGCGGCGCTAACGGGTGACCGCCATGTCGGCGTCTACGCTCCCGATGGCCGCCTGTTCATCACGTTCCGCGACACCACGCGCGAGAGTGAGACCAAAGGCGATTGGGTGGCGTGGGTCGGCAAGTATGACGATATCGTGCGCGGCCGCGAAGGGCAGTACCGCGTGCGTTTGATGAAGAATTACAAGGGTGCCGACTGCGCTTATCCCGGCGTTGAGTTGTTGCCCGATGGCACGATTGTCACAACGACCTATGGTCATTGGACCGAAGGCGAGCAGCCCTACATCGTATCGGTGCGGCTGAAGTTGCAAGAGATCAATCCGTGAGCGCCGGTTGGCTAATGGTCGGCCTGTTGTGGGTGGTGGCGTTGTTGAACTACCTCGATAGGCAAGTGATTTTTTCGTTGCTGCCGCTGCTGCGTGGAGAATTGGGCTTGACCGACTCGCAGATCGGTCTTATCGGCGCAATATTTCTTTGGGTCTACGCGACGTTCAGTCTGTTCGCAGGCTGGGTCGCCCAACGCTTCGGACATCGCCGCGTAATCCTGATCAGTCTCGGCGCCTGGTCGATCGTCACCACGTTAACCGGATTGAGTCAGAACTTCCTCACACTCGGGCTAACCCGCGCCGCGATGGGCATTACGGAGGCCTTTTACATTCCGGCGGCGCTGGCATTGGTCACGGCGGCGTTGCCGGAAGCGGTTCGATCGCGCGT
>VFZQ01000793.1 GCA_016871135.1 Acidobacteriota bacterium
ACGTCAAAATTCCCGACATCGAAATCGTCACGCTGAAGAATGGTATCAAGGTCTATCTCCTTGAAAACCGCGCGCTACCATTCATCACGGGATCCGCCCTTGTCCGCACCGGTTCGCTCCTCGATCCCGCCCCGAAGAAGGGTCTCTCTGAATTCACCGGCGACGTTCTCCGCTCCGGCGGCACGAAGTCCAAGACCGGCGATCAACTCAACGAACAACTCGAAAATATCGCCGCCTCGGTCGAATCGAATAGCTCCGACGAAATGGCCACCGTCAGCTTCAACTGCCTCAAGGAAAACATCGATGAAGTTCTCGGAGTGTTCGTCGACGTGCTAACCCAGCCCGAGTTCCGCCAAGCCAAAATCGATCTTCTGAAGACGCAGTATCGCAGCGCTATCGCCCGCCGCTACGACGACGCCGATTCCATCGCCGGCAGCGAGTTTAACGCCATCGTCTACGGCCGCGAAACGCCTTTCGGGAGCGAAGTCGAATACGAGAACGTCGACGCGATCGGCCGTGCCGATGTCATCGCGTTTTATCAGCGCTACTACCATCCAGCCAACATCGTTCTTTCGGTGCAGGGTGATTTCGACAAGGCCGCGATGAAGGCGCGCCTTGAACAAGCCCTCGGCGGTTGGTCTCCACAAGCCGGTGCGCCGCCGGTCTTTCCGAAAGTCTCAAACGTCGCCAAGCCCGGCCTTTACTTCGGCGAAAAGAAGGACGTTACGCAAACGTTCCTGTCGATCGGCCATCTCGGCGGCCTGTTGAGCGACAAGGACTACGCCGCGCTCGAAGTAATGAGCGACATCCTCGGCGGTGGATTCGACTCGCGCCTATTCCGCAAAGTCCGCACCGAACTCGGTTACGCCTACAACGTCGGCGGCGGTTGGGGCGCCGATTACAACCACCCCGGCACCTTCCGCATCCAGGCTTCGACGAAGGCCGAATCGACCGTCGAGACCATTCAGGCGATTCTCAAAGAAATCGATCGCATCCGCACCGAGCCGGTCACCGACATCGAACTCAACACTGCGAAGGAAAAGGTCGTCAACCGCTTCGTCTTCAACTTCGATCGCCCTGTGAAAACGCTCTCCCGCGTCGTGCGTTACGACTACCACGGGTACCCGCGCGACTTCCTCGCGCAGTACCAGAAAGCGATGGCCGCCGTTACGAAGGCGGACATCCTGCGCGTCGCCAAACAGTACATCGATCCCGCGAAGTTCGTCTTCGTTGCCGTCGGCAATCCTGACGCCTTCAAGACGCCGCTCACCGATCTTAAGCTGCCAACTACCAAACTTGAACTCAAAGTCAAAGAGCCTGACAAGCCCGCCGCCGAAGTTAGCGAGGCGTCGCTCGCCAAGGGCAAAGCGATTCTCGCGAAAATCCAACAGGCCGTCGGCGGCATCGACAAACTGAAGTCGGTAAAGGACCTCACCACGACTGCTACCGCCGCGCTCGGCAACATGCAGGCAAAGCAGAAGACCTGGGTCATTTTCCCCAATCAATTCCGTCAGGAACAAGAGTTGCCGTTTGGGAAGGTCATCGCAACCTGGGACGGGACGAAAGGAATGTTCACTGCACCAGGCGCGCCCGCAGCCGTGCCCATGCCCCCGCCCATCCAAAAGCAACTTACAGACGAACTCTTCCGCGGCTGGGTCATGTTACTGCAAAGCGATTCCATCGCCGGACGCACAATCAACGCGCTATCGGAAACGGTAATCGAGATCTCCGACAAGTCTGGCCCGTCGGTCAAAGTCACGATCGATCCCGCCACGGGCTTGCCCGCCAAGTCCAACTTTCAAATGGCGGGCCCGCCTGGCAGCTCCGAAATTGAAGTCATCTATAAAGACTGGCGCGAGGCTGGTCCTATCAAGCTGCCGCATCAAACGGAGATGTTCCAAGCCGGCCGCAAAGCCGCCGAGACGAAATTCGAAACCATTTCGATCAACTCCGGCGTCACACTGGCAGAGATCATGAAATAGCCATGCGTGTCCTGAGCGTACTTCTGTCCGCCACGTCGTTGTTGGCCGAAACGCCCGCTGAAACAAAGGGCCGCGAGATCTTGAACCAATCTCTCGCAGCGCTTGGCGGCCCAAAGTTTATGGCCATGCTCGACCGAACCGAAACCGGTCGTATGTACACGTTCTACCGCGAGCAATTGAACGGACTCGCGCATGCGCGGCTCTATACGCTCTACACCGCCGCGAAGGAACCCGGCGCGCTTGGTCAACGCGAACGCCAGTCCATCGGCAAGGACAAAGAGGACTACGCCTACTTGTTCATGGAAGAGGAAGGAACGCAACTCACATTCCGTGGCGCGCGGCCCTTCCCAGCGGGCCAGTACGACCGTTACCGGGAAACCACGCTCCGAAACATTTTTTACATTCTTCGGATGCGCATGAAGGAACCGGGATTGATCATCGAGTTTAAGGAAAACGGCGCGTTCGACAACAACCCCGTCGAAGTCGTCGAGATTACCGACACCGCCAATCGCAGCGTTCGCGTCTCGTTCCATCGCACCACGCACCTTCCAGTCCGCCAGGTGTTCCAGCGCCGCGATCCGGAATCGAAGCGACTCGTCGAAGAGGCGGCTGTCTACAACAAATACCGCGAAACAAACGGCGTAATGTGGCCCTGGAGTATCGTCCGCTACCGCGATGGAGACCGCATTTTTGAACTCTACTCGTCAAGCGTGGTCATCAACAATCCGAAGCTCGATCGCAATCAGTTTGAACCGGGCAATGCGAAGCGACTCAGCATATTCTCATCGAACGATGAGCCTGAAGGACGGTAGCTGACTGGGCTCCTTTCTGTTTTGGCGTTGTGTTTGCCGTCGGGTGCTGTGGGGCCGAG
>VFZQ01000794.1 GCA_016871135.1 Acidobacteriota bacterium
GGACGATTGCTTATAGGTCGCGCTCATGACGATCGTCTTGTGGAGGGCCTTCATGCTCCATCGGTTGGCGATAAATTCCGATGCGAGCCAATCGAGCAGTTCGGGGTGCGAAGGCTTGTCGCCGGTTGCGCCGAAGTCTTCGGAGGTCTTGACGATGCCGCGGCCGAAAAACTCCTGCCAGGCGCGGTTCACCGTGACTCGGGCGGTGAGCGGGTTGTCCGGCGCGACAAGCCACTTGGCGAAAGACAGGCGCGAAATGTCGCCCTGCATCGGCGGCAGAACCGACGGCGCGCCGGGGGTGACGGCGATGCCGGGACTGCGGTGGTCGCCGCGAATGGCGATGTGCGTTTTAGGGTGATCCTGATGCACACCGATGGTGTAGGCCTGCGTGAGCGCGGGGAAACCACCGTTAAGTTTGGTGAGTTTTTCGCGGAGCTCCTTGAGCTTAGCGGTGACCTCTTTGTCGCGATTAAACTCAGGGCCCGGATTGGACGTGAAGTAGTTGGCGACGATGTCGACTTCGCGCTGGGTGCGGTCCTTCTTGTGCAGCAGGCGCATGGCGTGATCGACGGAGGCCGACATTGACGTGATCCAGAAATCGAACTCGGCATCGCGGCCTGGATTCGCGTACGCATCTCGCATCTTCGTTTCCCAACGGGCTTGCAATTCGGGGATCTTGTATTCGGTGAGGAGTTTTTCGATTTCGGCGCGGTAGGCGGGAAGGGCCTTTAGATACGGGCCCATTTCGCCGGCAAGCGGGGCGTCGATGTTGACGTCGTCGGCCTCGTTGAAGAACGCGAGAAGTTGGTAGTAATCCTTCTGAGAGAACGGATCGTACTTGTGATCGTGGCACTGTGCGCAGCCGGCGGTGAGGCCCAGCCAAGTAGTGGCGACGGTGTTGGTGCGATTGATGAGTTGCTCAAAGCGGGCTTCGGCGCGGTCGACACCGGCCTCGCGATTCACCAGAACATTGCGGTGAAAACCGGTGGCGACTTTTTGCTCGACCGTCGAACCGGGCAGCAGATCGCCGGCAATTTGTTCAAGCGTGAAGCGATCGAACGGCATGTCGTCGTTGAGCGCGTTTATGACCCAGTGCCGGTAGCGCCAGGCGTGAGGGCGGACCTGGTCTTTTTCGTAACCGTCGCTGTCGGCGTAGCGGGCGAGATCGAGCCAGGGGCGCGCCCAGCGTTCGCCGTAGTGCGGCGAAGCGAGGAACTTGTCGATGAGCCGTTCCCAGGCGTTGGGGCTTTTGTCTTCCACGAAGGCTGTTACCTCTTCGGGCGAGGGGGGCAAGCCAAGCAGATCGAGCTTTAGACGCCGGATAAGAGTGTGGCGATCGGCCTCGGGCGAGGGTGTGAGTTTTTCCGTCGCGAGACGAGCGCGGACGATTTCATCGAGGTTCTTCGCCGCAGGGCGCGCGACGGGTTGAAAGGCCCAGTGGTTGGACGCGCGGCGCGTTGTCGATACGATCGACGACGCCGGAACGGCGGCGCCGCCATTGATCCACTTCGAAATCACGGCAAGCTCTTCGGCCGTTAAGCGCGCCCCGGCGGGTGGCATCATGAATCCCTTTTCCGAACTGGTGAGTCGTTTAATGAGGATGCTATCCGCGGGCTTGCCGGCGACAACCGCCGGTCCTGAGTAACCGCCGCGTAGAATCGATGCTCCGTCGTCGATGCGCAGTCCGTTGGTCTGCATTCCGGCGCCGTGGCAAGCGATGCAGCGGCGCTTAAAGATCGGCTGCACATCGCGCGTGAAATCCTGCGCGGCCGCTGAGACTCCAATAAGAAGAAGCAGGTGTGGCGTTCGCATCAACCCTATGATATCTCCGTCGCATGTGGCACAATGGCGGCATGTCAGCGCCCCAATACCCGCAACAGCCACAGCATCCTCAGTATCCGCAGCAGCCGCCGCCCGCGAAGAAGGGTACGCCCATTTGGGTGTGGTTGCTGGTAGGAGTCTTTGGACTCGCGCTGATGGTGGTCGCAGCTGCGGGCGTAATCATGTACTGGGCGGCAAGCAAGGTCAAGGAAGTCGGCGCGAACCCGGGAACGGCAATCGTGAAAATGATCGCGGCGGCGAATCCGGACATCGACGTGATCGACTCGGACGAAAAGGCGGGGAAAATAACAGTTCGCGACAAGAAGACCGGCAAGGTCGTCACGATCGACATGGACTCGGTGAAGGATGGGAAGATTTCGATCGAGACCGATGAGGGTAAAGCGGTGATCGGCGGAGCGGCAAGTGTGAAGGCCCCGGAATGGGTTTTCATTCCACCGGGCGCGACGGTGCAAGGCGGGTTTACCTCAACCAATCAAGGCCGCGCGGCGGGGAGTATTGTGGTCCAGTCGAAAGAATCCGTAACGGCGTTGAAAGCCATGTTCGAGGAAAAGTACAAGTCCGCTGGATACGATTCGGAGCTGTCGGTGGCGACAAGCGGCAGCGATGAAGGCGCGCACCTTCAGTTTCAGCACAAAGACAGGAAGCGCAATGTGATCGTTTCGCTCGGCAAGTCGCCCGAGGGTTCGATGGCGAACATCGCCTACAGTGAAGAGCCTTAGGCCCCGAAGCAGTAGACACGGCCGTCCTGCGAAGCGACGACGACCTTGCCGTCGCTGATCGCGGGCGAGGCCGAGATGGCCGAACCGGCTTCGTACTCCCACAGCTTCTTGCCCGTCGGGGCGTCGAGGACATAGAACCGGCCGTCGTTGGAACCGATGTAGATCTTGTTGCCGGCGGCGGCGGGCGAAGACTCAACGCGGCTGCGCGTGGTGAAAGTCCACGCCTGCTTGCCTGTCTTAGCGTCGAGTGCGTGCACCATCTTGTCGCGCCCGCCGAGGATGATCTTCCCG
>VFZQ01000795.1 GCA_016871135.1 Acidobacteriota bacterium
GCGAGAGGATTTTTCGTCTCGACCGTGGGCCGAGACGAAGCCGTCATCCGCAACTACATTCGCAGCCAAGAAGCCGAAGATACCAGATTGGACCAGTTGAAACTGGACTACTGATGCGCCACCTTTGAGGTGGTGCTAAACCACGGGGCCGCGCCAGCGACCCCAACCAGCCGCTTTGAGCGGCTCACGAACGAAGGCCCCCGGCTCTGCCGGGGGATCGTTACTGGCCACGTTTCGAGGACTTACCAATCGAGTATTGAGCGCGATGCTGCCGGAGGCGGGCGGCGGAAGCTGCCCATTACCGGCGATTGTGGACGCGATGTAGTATTGGGCCGGGAGCAGGCCGGCAAACGAAAACAGAGGCAACAGAGTGCGCATTCAGAGAGTTTGTCACGAAGATGACGATCGGTCAATTTGCCTTCGATTCCCTCTGCAGGAACGCAGTGCTGGTTACAATGCCTCGCACGATCACGGACCAACGGTAGTTCTCCGCCGCGGCGTTGCGGACGATGGCGCGGACGGACGGCTTATCGAAGTATTCCAAACGGCGGCCGAGCGCGTATGCCATTAGCTTTTCGGTGAACGCGCGGGGGAACTGTTCGGGATCCGAGAGCAACTCGGCGCGCAGCCCCGCCAGTCCGCCGGGCGTAGTCTCGACAGCGCGGCCGAGTTCGTCGCGCGTTCGCCATCCTCCGATAACGTCGAAGATTTCGAGCGCGAATCCCAGCGGATCGATGGCCGAGTGGCAGCTATTGCAGGCAGGGTCGGTGCGATGCTGCGCGAGGCGCTCCCGGATGGTCGACGGCCTCGTCGCGCTGTTCGGTTTCAACGTCGTGTCGAGGCCTGCCGGCGGCGGAGGCACTGGGAGTCCGATGATGTTGTTCAACAGCCATTTGCCCCTCAGGACCGGTGAAGTGCGATCGGGATACGATGTCGCGGCGAGCAACGCACCGTGTGCCAGCAAGCCGCCTCGTTGCGACGTGTCGGGAAGTTGCACACGTCGGAACCGGCTTCCGGTAACGCCAGAGATTCCGTAGTGCCGTGCCAGCCGTTCGTTGACGAAGGTGTAGTTGGCGTTGAGCAGTGTCCGCACATCGCGATCTTCGCGCAGCGTGCTATCGACGAACAACTCCGTCTCGCGCTGGAAGGAATGCAGCAACGTCAAATCGAAGTTGGGATAACGGATCGGATCGACAACCACTTCAGGAACTCGCCGCAGGTTCAGCCACTGTGCCGCGAAGACATCGACCAAGGCACGCGAGGAGCGCTTGTCGTTCAGCATGCGGCGCACTTCACTGTCGAGCGATTTCGTCAACTCGCCACGCTCAGCAAGTTGCAGCAGGCGGTCGTCGGGAATGCTGGCCCACAGGAAGAACGACAGCCGCGAGGCGAGTTCCAGTTCGCTGATTCGATAGAGGCCGGGCACGGCCGGTTCGCGATACACGCGGAGGAGGAATTCTGGATCGACGAGCATACGTTCGATCGCGAATGGCATGCCACCCTGTTCTTGAAATTTCGTCAGGACAGCAATATCGGCGGTTGTCACCGGACGCCGATACGCAAGGCGCGCGAGGCGAGGCAGGTCGGCTGCGGTAACGCGCTCGGAGCTGGGTTTTGTCTGGAATGGTCCGCTGACAAAAACCGCCGCGACGTTGGCGTGGCCCATGTAGACTTGGTCGTTTGCGATCACCCGGCCGCGCTGTTGCGGTTGGGGCAGTCCCTCGGGTTCCCATTGTTCGCGCACGAACGATACACCGATAACGCGCGCGCCGGCCGCGATCGGAACGGTGATCGAAAGCGCGGCATCGCCGTCGATTTGCATATACCGCTCCCACTCCGGATCGCCCGCAAAGCCAAGTTCTCCGTCACCCGCGTAACTTGCGGCGGCAGGCCGGCCTTTGCCGGCGCCGCCCACGGTGAAGCGTTTCACAAGCTTCCCGTCGACGCGCACATCGAGCGACTGCGGCCAGCCCATGCCTTTCAAGTAATCCTGATACTGGCGCTGCAGGCGAACACGAATCGTGTAGTTGCCGTCGACCGCGAAGTGCTTGCGAATAGCGATACCGCCGCGCGAGCCGAGTGGAAGATCTTCGCTCTGGCGGTCGTCCTGAAGGACGTGGAGCGGGATGTCGAACCGTTCGGTGATGGGCCGTTCCGGCGCCACGCCAACGGCCAGCCGCGCGACCTGACGCGCGACGGTGAGGTATCGTTCCAAGTGCGCGGTCGAAAGCGTGAGGCTGTCGGCGAAGTTATCGAAGCTGCCATCGGCGGTCTCATCGCCGGGCAGTTGATCGCGCACTTCGAGATCGAGCCCAAACAAATCGCGGATTGCATTGGCGTACTCCACGCGCGTGAGTCGATGGACGGCGCCGATGCGGCCCGGACGCGGCGCGGCGCGATCGAGGTCGGCTTCAAGTGCGCGCGCCACCGAGCGATAGACTTCACGCGTCGGCCGAGGGTTTCCCGGCGGCGGCATCGACTCGGCGCGCAGCCGCGCGACAACCGCTTCCATTACCGCGGGGCCGTTGGCGGCGTCGAGCGCGACGCCGCCTGTTTTCAATCGGCTGTTATGACAACCCGTACAGTAGCTTCGAAAAAACACCTGCGGTTCCTGAGCGGCGAGTGTAAGCGCGGCGAGCAGAAATCGCATGGTTGCAGAATATCATCTGCGGGTTTGAACGGCGCGGCGGTGAGCGGCGGAGAAGTCGTCGTATGCGCCGGTGAACTTGGTGCTCTTGCCGTGCGATTTGTAGTTGGACTGTCTGGCTTGCGGATCGACCTCTACTTGGTTCGCTCGGGGGGGGCGCTATCCGGCCAAGGATTCGGTTCGCCTCGTTA
>VFZQ01000796.1 GCA_016871135.1 Acidobacteriota bacterium
GCAGAATCCAGCGTCTTCAGAAGGAATTTCGCGCCCTCGGCTACTTGGTTGACCTGACTCCTATTACTACTGCTCCCGAGGCATCTCGTGCATGACTTTCAACGGAGCGCCTATGAGTTCAATAAGGTCAGCCGGCTGAACGCCCGGCGCACCGATCTGCTCGCCAAGCCGGTGACGACCTACAACTACTTCGGCGGGACCGCCGGCGGCGCGATTCTCAAGAACCGCACGTTCTACTTTGCGGACTATCTCGGCATTCGCGACCGCCTGGGCAAAGGGCATCGGGCATCGGTGCCAACCACCGCCTTCCGGCGCGGCGATCTCTCCGCCGCGCCGACAACCATCTACGATCCCCTGACCGGCGACGCAACCGGCGCCAACCGCCAACCGTTCGCCAACAAAATCATCCCCACCGCGCGCATCTCTTCGATCGCGGCGCGGTTGAACGCGATGATCCCCGCGCCGCTGAGCGAGAGCCAGACCGGCGTCAACTACGAAGGCTCGACGTCGCGCGCAAAGGACACCAACGGCTTCGACGTCAAGGGAGATCACAATTTCACCACGAATCATCGCGTCAGCGCGCGCTACAGCTTCCAACGGCAGGTCGTGAACGATCCCCCGCTGGCCGGCTACGGCGCAGCCGGCGGACCGGCCAATGGCGGCTTCGCCGGCACCGGAACCGTCACCACCCACAGCGGCGGGCTGAACTACACGGCCGTATTCTCGCCCACGCTCATCTCGGAGTTCCGCACCGGTATAACGCGGTACATCAACAGCGCCTACGCCAGCGACTATGGAACGCGCGCCTCCGACGACGTAGGAATCCGCGGCGTCAATATTTCCGATCTGACAAGCGGCTTGACCAACATCGACATCGGCGGCTACTCGAATCCGGTCGTCGGCTATTCGCTGTCGCTACCCTGGATCCGCTTCGAGACGAACTGGAATTTCGTCAACAACTGGACCAAGACGCGCGGCAATCACACCATGAAGTTTGGCTGGGACTATCGCTTCAATCGCGACGGCCTCTATCAGACGCAGGTCTATTCGTTGCGCGGCCAATACAGGTTCCGCACCGGACAAACCGGGCGCAACGGCGACCCCCTCCAGGGCTTCGCCAATTCCTACGCGGCATTTCTGCTCGACATGCCCAACGACTTCGGCCGCGACCTGCTGTCGGCGTTTCCCGAGTACGTGCAGTTCCCGCTGTTCACCTACGTGCAGGACAAATGGCAGGTCAACAAAAGACTGACGGTCGACATCGGCGTGCGGCACGAGCTATACCCGCCCGCGACGCCGAAACAGAAGGGCGGCTTTTCGAACTACGACATCGCGACCAACTCGCTGATTGTCGCCGGCGTCGGATCGAACCCGAGAAATCTCGGCCGCAAGAATTATCCCGCCAACTTCGCGCCGCGAATCGGCTTCAGCTACCGCATGGACGAGAAAACCGTGACTCGATCCGGCTACGGCATCAGCTATATCCCGTATCCCGACAATCGCTACGCTTACAACTTCCCCGTGCGGCAAAACAACTCGTTCAACCCGGCCAACAGCTTCGTCGCCGCGGGCCGCATGGCCGATGGGCTGCCCGCGCCGCTGCCGTTCGCCGTCCCGCAGGACGGCATCATTCGCAACGCCCCGAATCAAGCCTATGAAGTGATTCCGCTCGACTATCACGAGGGCTACATCCAGAGCTACAACTTCGCCGTCCAGCGCTCGCTGCCATGGAAGTTCACTCTCGATGCCGCCTATGTCGGCAACAAGGGGACTCGAGTCTCGCAGCAATACAACGCCAACGGCGGGTTCACGCTCGGCGCCGGGCGCGAGGGCCAGCCGTTGTGGAGCCGCTACCGCCGCGACGCGGCGACCAACGTCAGCTTCATCGGAACCTCGACAAATTACAACTCACTCCAAGTCAAATTCGACCGCCGCTTCTCCGGCGGGTTCCAGTTGACTACCGCCTACACCTGGTCGAAATCGATCGACTACTCGCAAGACAACGGCGGCTTCGCTTATCTCATCAACTCCGTGCGCACGCGCTCCCGTTCGGATTTCGACCGGCGGCACATGATCAATCAAAGCTACGTGTGGGAACTGCCGTTTGGAAAAGGGAAGCGGCTCGCCGCGTCCGGACCGCTGGCGCAATTGGCCGGCAACTGGCAGGTAACGGGAATCCTCTCGGTGATGAGCGGGTCCGCGTTGAACATATCGGCGCCACCCGCCACGTTGAACGCGCAACGCCAATAATCCGAACTATACCGGCAACGGCTCGCTACCGGTGTCGAAAGTGGTCAACTTCCGCGCGACTGGCCGCGGTCAGGCAACCTGGTTCGACACCGGCGTCTTCCAGGCGCCTGCTGTCAACACTTTCGGCAATATAGGACGCAACGCCTTCACCGGGCCCGGTTTCTTCAACCTCGACCTCAGCGTGTTCCGGCGCTTCAAAATGTCGGAGCGTTTCACCGTCGAGATGCGCGCCGAATCGTACAATTTCTCGAACACGCCGCAATATCCGAATCCCGACGGCGGATTCGGAAGCGCCACCTTCGGGCAGATCACCAACGCCGGCATTGGCTCTTCCGCCGACGGCGGATCGCGCCAGTTGCAGTTTGGACTTCGGGTGATTTTCTAATCTTGTGTGTAGGGCTCTGGTGCAAATTCCGAGTCGGGCCAAATTTGATCGCTGCCGACGTCTCGATCGAACCCGACTCCGATCACGCAGCCAGCGCGGCTCGCCAGATCTCCGGCATCGTCGCCCCTGCCCCGCCTAGTTTGCCAAATTTGAATTGCCCTTTCTTGATCTTCTCCGCCAGTTCGATACCGCTGATCACAATG
>VFZQ01000797.1 GCA_016871135.1 Acidobacteriota bacterium
TAATTTGGACAGGCGTGGTTCAGAACAGGACCGAACTGCTGAAAAGTGATCGGGCCGGGCGAGGGTGGGTTTATCATATAGAGAATGGCAATCGATCCTATTGCGCTCGCCCTCAGCAAGTGCAATCCGAACGCGGCGCTGGAACCGGATGACGAGCGATTTGTCGACTTCGACTCTATCCGCGGGTTCACCTTGCGGCAGCGGCTGTCGCGATTGCTTGCGGCGGCGGGGGCGAACCCGGACCAGTATGTCCACGCGGCCGTTGCCGGCCATCGCGGCTCCGGGAAATCCACCGAGCTAAATCGTGCCTTCGCCGAATTGCGCGATGCCAACTACTTAGTGCTCGGGGCGTCGGTAAACGAAAACCTCGATCCGCACGACATCTCCTTTAGCGACATCATGCGTCTGATCGTGCTTCTGCTCGACGATGCGTTCGCCGAAGACGCGCGGAAAAACGATTCGATTGCCAAGGCATTCGCCGTCGTACGCGAGTGGTTTCGCGACGTAACCCGGTCATCGGAAACCGCGATCAACAACGCCACTGAGATGTCGGCCAAGGCGGCCCTTGGCGGAAAGGCGAGCCTCGAAGGAGGCGTGGACGCCGGCGCAACCGCCAAGGCGCGAACCGACCTCGGAGAGCTCGTCGCGGCAATTGGTGTCGTGCGGCGCAGCCAGAGTTCCGAAAGTACGCAGGTCAAGGAAACGATCGAGCGTTACAACAACGAACTCGTGAGCAACATCAATCTTCTTTTGCAAGCCGTGAAAATCGGCGCTCCGGAGAAACTCGGTCAAGGGCTGGTACTAATTCTCGACAACATCGACAAGTACGAGCCGCAGACCGTGAACCGCGCAATTCTTCGGCACGCCGGGCTATTTCAGGAATTGCAAGCCCACTTCGTTTTCACAGTTCAGTCCGCCCTGCTTCACAGCCCGGTGGAAGAGTCGGTCTCGGACCGGTTCACAACGATCGAACTGCCGATGCTGCCGGTATTTGAGCCGCGCAGCCGTAATCCTCGTCAACCCGTGGTTGATCGCTTGCGGGACGCCGTTCATAAACGAGTTCCCGCGGAACTTTTCGCGGATGAAGACCGCTCTCTTGATCGCCTCATTCTGGCGTCCGGTGGGTGCTGGCGCGATCTCTTACGCCTGTTGGAAGCGGCGTTGCTCGATACCGATACGATGATCGGCGAGAAACAAGTCAATCGCGCCGTGCGCGAAGTCGGACAGACCTTCCATCGCCTGATTCAGAACAAGGTGCAAATTGAAATCCTTGCTCGCACCCGCCTCGAACATTCGGTGCTATCTGATGAGGCGACGCGGTTTCTTCTCTATCATCGCTGCATTCTCGTCTATAACGGAAGTGGTTGGTACGATGCACACCCTCTGCTCGAAGGCTTCGCTCCTTACGACGGCGAAGTAGCACGCCTGCGAAAGACCCCGTGATGCTAACGGGCGTGCAAACACCGCCTTCGACACTGACGACACCAGCGTCGAGCGCCGCGTTGACGCGCCTCTCGCGTTTCCTGCGTGCGCACTCCGGACAATTTGCGCTCGGCCTCATCCGTGCCACCGCGGACGGTATTCAAAAAGAACTGCTCGATTGGATTCGGGGTTACTGCTCGGAGCACGGACTCCGCGTCGTGATTCTGGAACGGGGCCAATTGAGCCCCGGCGAGTTCGTGCGTCAGATCGAATCGGCTTCGGGCCCAGATTCTGTTTTTGTATTCACCGGCACGGAACGCGAATTCCTCGCTAGCGGAGAACTTGGGGCGCTTCTCAATCGGCAGCGGGAGCAATTTCCGCGCTGGTTCCCAGGACCCGTCTTGCTGCTACTCGGCGATCGCCTGATGGACAAACTCTTGATCGACGCGCCAGACCTGATGGACTGGCACGCTGCAACCTTTTCCTTCGAGCTTCCATCGGTCGCGATTCCGATAGACCGGGACCGCAGCATTCGTGAAATCTCGGACCGCTCAACCGAGTCGATCGAAGGAACAATCCAAGTCCTGCGCGATCAGGTGAAATCCGCAGGCCTATCCACGGCCAATGAAGCCCGAGCGTTTCTCGAACTGGCCCGGCTGTACGATGTAGTTCCCTATTCGCTGCCGAGGGATCCCGGTTACCAACGGCGGTTCTCCTTTGAGGTGGCGGCGGACCTCTCTCGGGACTCGGCGAAAGAAGCGATTCGGCGCTTCCGTGAACTCGGCGCCGGAAACGACTTCGCCTACGCGAAACCTCTCGCCGATGCGCTGGATGTTTTGGCGGGTTATGAAGCGAAGAGAGGGGACCGGTTACTAGCCTTGGAGTCGGCTCGGGAGGCCGTTATGTTTCGGCGCGCCGCCCCGAATGCGCAGTCCGAAGAAGCGTTGGCCGCGCTTGCATTCTCTTTGGACAAACTGGCAACCGCATTGGAAGAAAATGGCCAGCATGACGAAGCGCTGCGGATCTGCCAGAACGAACTGCTTCCGGCGTTCGAAAAGCTGGGCGACGTGCGGTCGCGAGCGGTGACGCAAGGCAAGATCGCCGACATCCGGATGGCGCGCGGCGACTTAGACGAAGCGCTGCGGATCTGCCAGAACGAACTGCTTCCGGCGTTCGAAAAGCTGGGCGACGTGCGGTCGCGAGCGGTGACGCAAGGCAAGATCGCCGACATCCGGATGGCGCGCGGCGACTTAGACGAAGCGCTGCGGATCCGGCTCGAGGAAGAACTGCCGGTGTACGAAAAGCTGGGCGACGTGCGTTCGCGAGCGGTGACGCAGGGCAAGATCGCCGACATCCGGATGGCGCGCGGCGACTTAGACGAAGCGCTGCGGATCCGGCTCGAGGAAGA
>VFZQ01000798.1 GCA_016871135.1 Acidobacteriota bacterium
TACTCGCCGACGCGTTGATGATACGCCGAGCGCCTGTCGCCGGTGAGTTCGGTCTCAAACACCGACAGCAGATGGGACATCCGGCTCAGCACGTTGGCCGCCGCCGAGATGACTCTGGCCCAGACGGCCCCTTCGGCCTCGAAACCGTACAAGGGGCGAGGATTATTGTAGAACCGCTCCGCCAGAAACGAGAGCTGGTGGGGATAGTTGACCCGGTATCCGTTTCGCACGGCATAGAGCTGTGCACGCTGCGTGAAGTGCGTGACATGGCAGGCGACGCAGAGTGTCGTTTCCTGATGGTTGCTCGCTGCCCGGTGGAAGATCCCGCCACGCCGAGGCGTGTTGGCGTGCCACGAGTCCCCCGCGCCGACCAGATAGTCGATCGCCGTTTGAGCGGCTACGGCCGGGTCGCGGTACACCGGCGGATCGTAGAGCCGCGTTTGCAGACGATAGAAAGGGTGACTCAGATTGACACGAACGTAGTAGGTTCCCGGCTCGCGCAGGATGCGCGTCGTGAACTTATTTCCCGGCAACGCCTGGACCTCGTGTGGGAGCGTAACCGGATCCTCACCATCGGTGTGCTCGATAATCGCGCCGTTTTTCATCCGGTGCAAGCTTACATCGACGGGAATGTTGTCGCGATCCACGAGTTCGATCGACAGGTACAGCAACTGAGGACGGCTCCCCTTCCATTCAAAGCGGAACCAATCGGTAAGCGGCTTCTGATCGATGTGCGCCGATATCTCCGGGGGAATGTAGGACGCTTCGTCACCGGACGCCCAGATCGTCTGGCCGAGTTGGATCGAGTTGGCGGTAGCGGGAGAATCGTTCGGCTCGGCTTCGATGTTGGCCGGCTGCGCCATCGCCGTAACCTGCACCGCAACCGGCGCCGCGGTGACGATATGCGCCCCCGCCCCGCCTCGGATCAGAGTGTAGAGATCGCCATCGCCGGCGTGTAGTGGTTTCGCGGCGCCGGTCGCGGCGCCGACCTTAACCGCTACCGGTGCGGGTGTGGCCTGGTCGGCCGGGATTGGCAGCGAGACCAAAACGCTGTAGATCGATTTCGGATCCGAAGCCGGTATCGGGTGGGTCCCCGGAGGAAGCAACCGGCGCCAAGCCGGTTGACCGAAAACCGCCTGCGCCAGAACCAAGAGAACTGCAAGCTGGCGCTTCGAAGGGCCGGGTCGATTCATTGGAATCGAGTTTAGCCGAGACGACCGGCCAATGCGGCGATGAGTTGTTTGTCCGTGTCGGACGGGTTATTTTTCCGCACATCGTCCAAAGCTCTACGCGCCTTCTCCTTTTGTCCCAACTGAAAGTACGCTGTCGCCAGGCGGACATGGAAAAGCGCGATTTGGGGATGTTTGCCGGCGAGGCCCTCGAAGATCGGCGTCGCGTTCTGCGGAAGGTTCTTCTTCAGGTAGATATAGCCTAGCGTGTCGGCGACCATGGGATCGTCCGGCTGCTTGGACTTGGCCTTCTGCGCGTAAGTAAGCGCGAGATCGAGATTGGCGCCTTGATCGGCCAAGTAGTAGGAATAGTTATTGAGAGCCACCGCGTTGTCGGGTTCCAGCCTCAACACCTGTTCGTAGAGCGGCGCCGCTTCGGTCCTTCGGCTGACTTCATCCAACGCCATCGCCCGGAAAAGCACCGGGCTTACATGGGTGGGCATCAACTCGGCGGCCTTTTTCCAATAGTCGATGGCCTCGTTGAGCGACCGTTTCTGGCGGTACCCCTCGGCAACGCGCATATGCACGTCGAAATTCCGTGGATCGCCCTCCAGGACCTTCTTGAACGCCGCGATCCCTTCGTCGAACTTTTTTGCCCGCACCGCGATGTTGCCCCACGCTAGCCGTAACACCTGCGCCTTTGGGTACTTATCGAGCTCAGCTTGCAAAACGCCAAGCGCCTTGTCGCCCTGCCCGTTTGCCTCGTAGACCTCGGCGAGGCCAAGCGCGCCCCGTATGTCGGGCGGCGTCAACTTGGTCAACTGCGCAAATATTCCTTCGGCCTCCTTGAACCGCTTCTCCCGAAAGTAAACGTACCCGAGCTGATAGGCGGCATCCCGATTGTTCGGGTTCATCTTTAGAACGGTCTCCAGGACGCCGCGCGACTCCTGAAACTTTCCCTGCGCCAGATGTGCCTGGGATTGGATCAAGCGCGCGAATTGATTCGCCGGATCTAACTGCAAAATCTCGCTGGCCGCGCTCAGCGCCGCCGCGTACTCGCCACGCGACAGAAGGGTTTGCGCCAACGCGACGCGCGCCGGAATGTAATCGGGGCGATAGCGCAGCGCATCGGCGAATTGAACGCGAGCGGCATCCAGATCTCCCTTCGCCATCAAGGCTCTACCCAGGTTATAGCGCAGGACGAAGTTCTCCGGCATCTTGCTAACAACCGATTGCAACTCCGTAATCGCGGTGTTAATCTGCTCCGGCTTCCCGGCATAAAGCCAAAGCGACGCGCGCATCGCAATCGCTTCCGGGTCCTTCGGGTCTTCTTTGAGGATTTTCTCGGTCATCTCGAGCGCTTCCTGGGCCCGATTCTGCGCCACCCGAACTTCGATCAATCGCTTGTCGTAGCTTCGCTTACTGGCAGGGTCCGCCTGCCCGCCCTCGGCATAAACAGTCGCCGCCCGATCGTAGGAACGAATGCGATAGTAAAAGTCCCCGGCGTCCTGATAAGCGTTCGGGAACTCCGCTCGCTTCGACAGCAACTCCGCGAGAATCTTCTCCATCTTCTCGTTTTGGCGAGTTCCGAGGTAGTGAGCGGCCAACCGAAGGTAGTTGCCGGAATCCTTGGGGATGTTCGCCTCCTCTGATCC
>VFZQ01000799.1 GCA_016871135.1 Acidobacteriota bacterium
AACTTAGGGGTTTTGAGCGGGCGGACGCCAACGCGGGGGTCTTCGGAAACGTCAAGACGATGAAGGACGTCGGCAGGGAGATATCGGAACTGACCGCCAGAAACGAAGCGGTAAAAGCTCGATACAGGCTGATAGGTCGCTATAAAGCCGAGGTCGTGGATCCGATGCTCGAGTCTTTCAACGACAACCAGGAAGAAAACCTGCAGAAGATGAAGACGTTCAGGGAATGGTTGGCGGACTCGGGTTACGAGGACATGTTGGGAGACGGTTCCGACTCGGATTCGGGAGCCATGTCGACTCATGCCATGGTCGTGTCAAGGTTCAACGATCCGGCGAGAGCGGCGATTCTTTACGGAGCGGACGAATCCATGGCAGACAAGACGGATTTCGTGACGACCGGTCACTTGCTCATCGGGGCGTGGAGAGCGGTGGAATCCGTCATGGAGGAAGAAGGATCCTTGAAGCTTTCTCAAATAGCCTCCGTTACGACCTTGAGAAATGCTCTCGCCAACATGAACAAGGCCGCCGGAAAAGACAGGGGAACCAAGCCGAGAATCACCGACTTTACCGCGCACGCGAAAAAAGCCATGACGAACGCAATTCTCGCCGCTTCGCAAAGGGGATCCGATCTAATAGACGTCGCGGATCTCGTGTCGGCGATTCTTAGACCGTCCCTGAACGAGGGCAAAGACGACGGCTTGGGCGACGCGCTTTCCGAGGCGGGAATATCGGTTGCCGATACCCTTCTGGCTTTCCAACAGTACTCGACGGCGGCGACCGCCCCCGCTGAAGCCGACTCCGGCTCGATGACGGTGGGAAGAGCCGTAGACGCCAGAAGAGAATCGGTCAGGGAAAGAACAAGGGCGCGTCTAGCGCATAAGGCGGCGTGGTTCAACCCGTACGGAGCTTATTTGCTCGGGAAGAGCGACGACGGCGAGACTCCGCCCGGATTCTCGCAGATAAATACTTCGCCCGAAAAAATCAACGACGAAGCCCTGGTTAAGGAAGTCTTCAGACTGGGCGACATCTACGCCATGTCGATGACGTCGGGCGCGCTTCCTGCGGAGGATTTCCGATTCGGCGAATCGCCGTTCGACGACGTACCGGAACGACCGTTCAATTCAATAACGACTTTCGGAGAGCTCGGGCAAAGGCCGACGGATCTGGTCGGAGCCATCCGTGACGCGATAACGAGGGCCGACGCGTTGATCGTAGATCAGACGCAACGGGACAGGTTGAATCAATACCTCGCCGACATGAAGTTGATGTTCGACAATTACCTGCACGTCGACGAAGTGATGGGCGGCGATTCCGGGGCGATGGGAAGAAGAAATCCCCGTACCGTCGCCGAAATAATAGAGCCGATCAGGGACATGTTCGCGAAGGAAGAAAAATACGGACAAAAGAAGTATTACGAGCACATTTACGGTCCCGTTTACGATACTCAAAGCCAGTTGAACAAGTCCGCTAGATACGAGGCGTTTAGGTCGCCGTTCGAGCTGTCCAATAATCTCAGGATAGAAAAAGACGACATTCAGTGGAGTACCAACGACTGGGTCTACAAAAAGGACGACAAATTCATAGAAGCCGCGGACGCCGTGATAATCAAGATGCGGGACGGAAACTTCGCCACCGCGCAAGTAGCCATGATCACCAGGAAGAGCGGTCCGTTCAGGGGATCCATATCCACGGTCGGAGGTTTGAGGGACGGCGACGAAGATTTGATGACCACCGCCATAAGAGAGGCGACGGAAGAAGTCGGACTGCCCGAGGAGATGATCCTGCAGGCGGTTCCGCTCGGAATGATAGAAGCCCCGGACTGGGATCCGCGATTCGCGAACGGAATAAGAGTGGCGGCGGGAATGTTCGTCGTCCCCTGGGATACGGATCTTTCCGCCGGATCCGACGCAAGCGGAGCCGAATGGATTCCGCTGTCCGAAATAGCATCGGGACAAAGATCGATCGGTTTCGGACACGCCGAGTGGTTGAGAAGGGCGGTTGCGTCGATGACGATAGATCCCGATAGCGATCCGTTCGGGGAGCTGAGAACGTCGATAGCCAGAAGGCTCTCCTTGCTTTCTAAGGCGGCGAGATTACGTAACCAAAGAATGATCGAGAGAATAAACGACGTCCGCAGAGCCACGGGTAAGCCCCTGCTTCTCCAGTCCGGAAGGATGCCACACCCCATGATGCCGTGGGGGAAGAAGGTCGCCAGGTCGGTTTGGTCTTTCGGTAAATCGGAGGGCTCCGGCGACTCGGGTGCGATGTCGGCGGAGGCGGGACGCGATCTACGAAAAGCTCTCGGTCTGGAGGACGAAAACGGCGTTCCAAAATCCGCGTACATATCTTCCATGCAATCGAACGGCGCGGATTCCGCATCCCTTCCGAGCACGTTAGGTTTTTACGGAACTCCGCTAATTTCGTTCGGAAAAAAATCCGAGGTAGAACAAGCAATCGCCGGATTCATGGATCCGACGCGGTATTCCGTTCCGAGTAGGGCAACGAGTCTTTGGATACCCTACATAGATAGGAGCATCGCCAGGGCGGCGGCCAACAGAAAAACGGATCCCGAAGCGGTACCGACGGCGTACATTATCGGCGGACCCTCCGGCGCCGGAAAGTCCTATCTGAGGACTTCCGGTTACGACGGAATACCGGGTTACGATTTCGCCGTTACGGCCGATCCGGACGACGCAAAGATCGTTTCCCCCGAATTCGCTTACTTTGCCGAAGCCGTAGGCAAAAAAGAAAACGGAAAACCCATATACCGTGGACCCTCCATAGCGGCCTCGTTGCATGAGGAGAGTAGATCCGTATCCAAC
>VFZQ01000800.1 GCA_016871135.1 Acidobacteriota bacterium
TACCCCCAACCTCACCTTCTCGCCAACTCGGACCAAGCGGTAACTCCTTTACCTTCAACTCCGCTCCCGCTCACTCCGCGCTAATTTGGACAGCCGTGTTATAAAACTGGAAAACGAATCCAACATGAGAGCGCCGGTACTGGGTCAGTTCCTTGTCGCCCGCCGCGGTAATGTCGAGATCGCGATACAGCACGGTACCGCCCGAAGCGCGATCAAGCCCGCCGAGAATATTCAGCAGCGTCGACTTCCCGCTCCCCGACGGGCCGAGCAGGACCATCATTTCGCCCCCGAACAACTCGAGATCGACGCCTCGCAACGCATGGACGCTTACCTCGCCCATGTCGTAGACCTTGGTCACTTCGCGCGCTGTGAATACCGTGGTGCTCAAACTTCCAGTGTAGGGCCAACGCCCGGGAACCCGTTCAGCGTTTCTCCGTTAACCATTCCATGTTGAACCGCGCTACGGTCATGCCCTTCGGGTGTTCGTAAAACAGCAGAATCGTTCCATCGCGCAATACCGCCAAGTCGCTATAACCCGATGGTCCCGGTTCAATCGCGCGGCTTACCGGCCAACTCTTTGCGTCGTCATAAGAAGCCTTGACCGTCACGTTCTTGCGATCCCGCGGGCGGCCTTCGACCTCTTTCCCGTCCGTACGCGAGAGGTTGTCCGGGTTCGAGAACAACAAAACATACTTTCCCTTGAATGTTAGGCGCGCCATTGAACCCATGCAGATCGGCTCCAGCAGTTCCGGATGAAACTCCGGCCGTGTCCAGTTCGTCGCCCCGTTGGGACTAGACGTCAGCAGGCGTCGATGCGCCTTCGATTCCGTGCGCGAATTCAGCAGTACTCGCCCATCTGCTAACTCCACCGCGGCTGTCTCGTTCGGTATCGTCCAATTGCCCTCGTTGGGCAACGCGATATCGCCGGCGCGCCACGTCATGCCCTCGTCGTCGGAATAGATCGTGCCCGCCACCGATGGCCGGTGCGCGTGTCCGCCCGTCCCCGTCGAGATCCAAACCGGTATCAGCAGCCGCCCGTTTTTCAAGCGAATTCCATGCCCTGGCCCGGTCGCCAGCACCTTCCAGTCGTAGTTCGCGCGAAAGCCTTCGAACGCCTGCGTGATCTCTCGCGGCGCCGAAAATGTCAGTCCATCGTCATCGCTGCGCATGTAGAACGCGCGCATGTACTCCAGGCAAAACACGAAGTGAACCGTGCCCGCGCGTTTGCCCGCGATCGCCACGGGGTTGTTGTACGTTACTTCGTTGGTTGTCGCCAACTTCTGCGCGAGGGCGACCGGGTTCTTTGACTTCTCTCCGGGGACCGACGCGATTACCCGCTGCTCGCCGAACGTGCGTCCGCCGTCGGTCGATCGCTTCATAACAATGTCGATCGTGCCCCAATCGCCGCGAGTCGACTTCCGCGCTTCGCCGTACACGAGCACCGTTCCCTTGCCGGTCACCGTGATACCCGGGATGCGATAGCTTGCGTAACCCGCCGTGCCCGCGTGGAACACATCGGTCTTTTCAATTTTCGGTGCGGCGCCAAGCGCCGCCGCGGCCAGCAAAAGTATGTAGTGCATTTACAGCCCTCTCATGTGGAAGCCGCCATCGACATTCAAGATCTGGCCCGTCGAGTAATCGAGCAACCCATCGGCGATTGCTCGCACGGCCTTCGCGACGTCTTCCGATTCACCCAGCCGCGGCTGCGGCAACAGCCCGTTGGCGATGCGTTCTTCATACAACTTCTCGACAGCCGCTATCATATCGGTGCGAATGACACCTGGCCGGATCTCAAACACCTGCACGTTTTGACGCGCGAGACGCTGTGCATACAGCGCCACCGACATCGACAGCGCTGCCTTCGCCATGCAGTACTCGGCTCGATTCACCGACGCCGCGTATGCAGAGATCGACGTGATAAACGCGATCCGGCCTCCGCCTTGTTCCACCATCCAACGCGCCGCCGCTTGGGTCAGAAAGTGCGGTCCCTTCAAGTTCGTGTTGATGAGTTCGTCGAAGCTTTCCTCCGAGGCGACGAGAACATCGTTGCGTTCTCGTTGCGCCATGCCCGCGTTATTGACCAATAGATCGAGCCGCCCGAATTGCTGCCGCGTGAAATCAATCAGCGCCGCGCGGT
Organism: Acidobacteriota bacterium; assembly: GCA_016871135.1. Classification (GTDB taxonomy): domain Bacteria; phylum Acidobacteriota; class Terriglobia; order Bryobacterales; family Bryobacteraceae. Next base: position 2,138 of record VFZQ01000800.1, read on the forward strand.
CTTCGCGGCTTGCGATCTCGCATTGAAAAATTGCCGCACCCGTTTCGGCCGCCAATGTTTCGGCCAGATCTTTCCGGCCGCGGTAGGTCGCGATCACGCGATGTGTCTTCGCCAGTTCCACCGCGATGGCCCGCCCGATGCCCCGGCTCGCGCCGGTCACAATTGCGACTGGTTTTGTTTCCGCGAGCGCGCGATCGATTCCCGCGGTGATGTCTTCGAGCGTGAACACTTCGATGAACGCTGTGTTGTTGACGAACACCGTCGGCGTCTTCTCGACGCCCCGGGCCCGGCCTTCGGCGAGATGGGCATCGATCGTGGCGTTCAAAGCTGGATCGTCAACTGCGCTTAAAACAAGCGCGGCGTCGACGCCCACTTCGGCGGCGTATTCCCTCACCCGGTCGGCCAGAGTTTCGGTCGTCGTCTGCTTGATGCGGGCGAGAATAAAAGTTCGCCAGCCCGAAGCGAGGCCGCATGCGATCTCGTCGAACCGCAACGCGCAGACCGACGCCGCGCGCGCCCACGCATGTTTGGCAAGTGGGAACTCGCGGTGCACGAATCGAACGCGATTGCGGAACTTCGGGACGAGCGATTCATTGAGCATCGTGTCGAAGCGCGTGCAATCGCCGCACTGGAGACTGGTGTAGATGGTTACGGTGACGGAGGAAGACATTCGAAAA
>VFZQ01000801.1 GCA_016871135.1 Acidobacteriota bacterium
GTACATGTCGAGCGGCCCCCGCGCGATGGACTTGCTGGTCGGAGGCTGGCAGTTGAACGGCACCCTGTCTTGGATGGCCGGCCAACCGTTTACGCCGTCCTATCGCGACTGTAATGCCGACCGCGACACCGGCTGGTGTAGGCCGGACTTAGTCGGCGATTTCTCGGTTAGCAATCCGGGCCGCACCGGCTGGTTCAAGACCGCGTCGGCGCCGCTAACCGCCAACGGCCAGACCGATGGTCCGTGGCAACGGCCGCAGCGCGCGCGGTTCGGCACTATCGGCCGTAACGCGATCGTCGGCCCGTCGTTTGCGCAATGGGACATGTCGTTCTTTAAGAATTTCCAGATTCGAGAGAACTTCCAGGCGCAGTTCCGGGCGGAGTCGTTCAACTTCGCCAATCACGTCAACCTCGCCAATCCAAACGCATGCGTCGATTGCCCCGGCGTCGCCGGGCGCATCTTCGGCGCGTTCGCGGCCTACGTACCGAGGCAATGGCAATTCGCGGTCAAGCTGCAGTTCTGATCTTTGGCCTGACACTGGCAACGGCCGCGGGATCTTCCGATCCCGCGGCCGTTGCGCGTTTGGTAGCCGAAGCGCAGCGGAATCAGCCCTGGTATTGTAGTGACCCGTACCAAGAGCGGCAAGGAAGGAATGAACCGCTGGCGGTCGCTGCGGTTGGAGAAGATCGCGCCCGCATCGACGAGACGAATCGCTCGAAAGCCGCCAAACGCGGCGAGTGGAACGGGGAGTTACGTTACGATCCATCGACCAAACGAATCCTCCGCCTCCGTTATGACGGTTTCGAGTGCGAGACGATGACGCTGCCCGATGGCGCGGTTGTGCCGCGCCGCGTCGTCACACCCGGGCGCGCGACGGAGTATTCAAACTTTCGCCGCTTCTCGGCCGATGTCATCATCAAATGATGACGCGAAGATCTTTGCTTGCATCGCTCGCGGCGCAGTCCGCTCGGCCGAACATCGTTTTTGTTTTGGTCGACGATCTGCGCTGGGATGAACTCGGCTGCACGGGTCATCCGTTTGCCTCGACGCCGAATTGCGACCGGCTGGCGCGCGAAGGGGCGTCCTTCGTCAATGCGTTTTCGGTTGTGCCGCTGTGCTCGCCGAGCCGCGCGAGCTTTCTTACCGGGCAGTATCCGCACCGGCATGGAATCATCGACAACACGAACCGCTCGGCGGCGAGCCACAAACTGATCACGTGGCCGCGGCTGCTCCATGACGCCGGTTACGAGACCGCGTTCATCGGCAAGTGGCATATGGGCAACGACGATTCGCCGCGGCCGGGATTCGATTCCTGGGTGAGCTTCAAGGGCCAAGGCGAGTGTATCGATCCGGACCTGAACGTCAACGGCAAGGCGGTTTCAACGCACGGCTACATCACGGATCTACTGACCGATCACGCCGTCGATTTTATCGACAAGCGCCGCGCGCGGCCGTTCTGCTTGTACCTTTCGCACAAGGCCGTTCACCCGAATATTCAACAGCGCGACGACGGTAGTACAACCGGTGGCGGCGGTGACGCCGAGTTCTTCATCCCCGCGCCGCGGCACGCGAAGCTCTACGACGGGATGATTCCCCCGCGCCGCGCCAACTATAAGCGACCGCCGAAGAATCAGCCCGCGCTGGAACAGAAGATCGAGGGACTGCCGCCGCTTGGCGATTCGACGGCGACGCCAGACAGCGTGATCCTCAACCGCATGCGGATGATGAAAGCCGTGGATGAGAGCCTGGGCCGCGTGGTGGCGGCGCTGGAGCGAGCCAATCAGCTCGACAACACAATCGTCGTGATGACGGGTGATCACGGCTACTTTTACGGCGAGCACTCGCTGGCGGCCGAGCGTCGATTGGCTTACGAAGAAACGATTCGGATTCCCCTGTTGATCCGGTATCCGGCGTCCGCGAAGGCTGGGTCGAAACCGGCGCATGTGGCGCTGTCGATCGACATCGCGCCGACAATGTTAACCGCCGCCGGACTGCGCGCGCCCGCCCAGATGCAGGGCCATTCGCTGTTCGCGCCGAAGCGGCGGGACGATTTTCTGATCGAATACTACTCCGACACGGTCTTCCCGAGAATCCGCAAGATGGGTTACAAGGCGGTGCGGTCGCGAGATTGGAAGTATATCCACTACACCGATCTCAATGGCGCCGATGAGTTGTATGATCTGGCACGGGATCCGTTCGAGATGAACAACCTGATTGCCGATCCGGCCGCGCGCCGATTACTGCGGACCGCTCGGGCGCGGTTGGCGCTTCTGGCGAAAGACTAATCGCTGCGTTGCTGCTTGTTCCCGATGAGGCAGATGCCTAGTACGATGGCGGGCCACGTTTGCAAGAGCAATCGAGTCAGAGAACTGCCAATATGCCAGGCAATGTCGTTTGGCGTGATTAAGTAAACCGCGGCATATCCCGCATGCTGGATCGCGACGGCAAGCGAGGCGATGGGAAGGCCGCGGAGACCGCGCCAATGAAAGTCGCCCCAAAGGCGCCAAAGCGCGAGAACCGCGAAAGAGGGCAACACGATTCCTGGAAAGCGGATCGCCTCCGCCAGGTAGCCGGTGAGGACCGCTTTGTATCTTCCCGCGTCGAGAATCGCGCTAAAGAAGTGTCCGGAGGCGGCTGCGATTTCCGGATCGACCGGCATGTGGCGCTTATAGTGCGCGAGCACAGCCAGGAACGGCGCGGCGGCAGCAAGGAAGTGAAAGGCGGCCGAAATTCGTTTCCGAATGGGCAGCCGGATCGCCACGACGAGCACCGCCGTCAGGACGCAGACGAAAAGCAGCCCCTCATTCTTGG
>VFZQ01000802.1 GCA_016871135.1 Acidobacteriota bacterium
TCAGAAACGGCGAATCGACGCGTGCTTTGCCAAACGCCTTTTCATAGACCTTCCCGCGCGACTCCACACGCAACACGGCCGACTCCAGTTTGCCGCTGCCGACCGCGCTCGAAATGATCGCCTCGGCCGGCGCGTACGAATCGAGCGCCGCCACCGCGCTCAGAATAAATCCTCGACGGGAAACGTCAATCATGCAGTCCTCGGTAACGTAATGTCGCGGAACGGTTCCAACGTGTCGATCGCTGTCTCCGGCGCGGGCGGCCGCCACTTGAACGAACGAATCCGAATCGACGCTTCGGTGAAATCGACGATCAGGAATCCGTTCTCTTCCAGAGCGTTTTGCTTCATCTCCGCGTCGATATACTTCGTCGGCTTCGGCGGCGTGCGCCGCACTCCCGACGGAAAGCCGCGGCCCACAGTGCTGATGCAGCCGCTCAGATGTACATGCACCGGATTGCGCTTTAATTGCTCCTCGCCGGTGCGCAGAATCTGTGCGTGCCCATGCGCATGCATATCGCCCGCGAAGAACAGCGGAATGCGCCCGCTCTTCTGTTCCGAAGTCGCTTTCATGATGCGATCGTGCTGCTTTGCCCAACCGGATTGCCAGTACGGCTTGGTCACAGCGAGTGATAACTCGCCGTTTGCGTCGAGATAATCCGGATACCAATCCCCCCACTTGCCCGCGCTCCACACCGGCGGCAGGCTTGGCACTTGCACCAAATGCGTCGTGTCGGAATCGAGAAGCCGGCGCGTGATCCACCGCTCGGCCTCGCGCGGAATCATCCCCGCGTTTGGGCCCGCCAATGACAGATAGCGGCGGCAATCGTAGAGCAGCAACTCCGCCAACTTGCCGTAGCGCAACGTGCCAAAACACTCGCCGGTATTCGCCGGGCGATCCGCCGCCGATGCGCCCGGCAGGCCGATCGGCCGATTCGGATCGGGCAAGAACTCCGGAAAGTAGAGCCGGCGAATGCCGCGCCCGCACTGCAGCATGAAGTGGTCGGGCGGATAGGTCACCATCTCTTCATCGGCATCGTCGTTCTCGAAATAGTCGTGATCGTCCTGCGTGAAAAACGCCGGCAGCGATTGAAACATCGTGCCGTACAGCGACCCGATCTGCGCGTCGCCGACGTTGGTCAGCGTCTTCTCGTTCGACGTTCCCAGCACCGGCAGCGAACGCGAAAACGCGCCGCGCTCCTGAATGAGCTCATCGCTGTATTTTGGCGGTGCGCCCGTCTGCCGCAAGTCCCAATAGATGTGGTCGCCGTTGCCGATGACCGCGTCGGGCTGAAACGCCAACGCGCGTTTGAACAGCCGCTGCCGGGTCGCAATCGGCAGAAACGAAGTCTTCTCGTCGCCGCCGGCGCAGGTGTAGACCAGCAGGCGCAGCTTCGATTCCTTTGACGCCAAGTCCGGAAACGTCTTCACTGTCCACGGATCGTTCAACGCGCGCCGCCGGCCGTCGTGCAGTTGTAGCGTGTATTCGGACGAAGGCGTCAATCCCGGAACGTCGAACTGCCAGAAGTAGCCTCTGGTGTCAGACGCAGTTCCGGTGACGAATCGTTCTTTCACACGCAGCAGCGGCGCTTGTGTGTAGGCCGTCGGAAATGACGCCTTCACAATCAGCCGCTCGTGGCTAGCGGTCAGCAGTATGTGTCGGACATTGGCTGATTGCGCCGCGGCCGAGGCGGCGGCCAGCGACAGAAATTCGCGTCGTAGCATCGAACATCATTATCCGCGAATGTTTAGATGCGATGGAAGCCCCGCAAAATATCGCGCGTCGAATACCGCAGCGCGATCGGCCTTCCGTGCGGGCAGTTGGTTGGATGTTCACACCGCGCCAACTCCGCCAGCATCCACTCCATCTTGCGTTGATCCAGCTTCGTGTTGATCTTGATCGCCGCTCGGCACGCGATCGTCGCGCACACATTGCGCCGCACTTCATCGAGCGATGCGCCCCGCAACTCCTTCTCCGCCGTCTCCAAAATTTCGAAAAGTATCCGTTCGATCTCGCCCGCTCCCACAGCCGCCGGCGCCGCCGATATCGCGATCGTCCGCTGTCCAAACGGCTCGCTCTCAAATCCCGAGGCGCGCAATTCGTCGGCGATCTGCGCGTACTGAATCTGTTGCGCGGCCGTCAGCTCAATCACGATCGGCATCAACAGGCTCTGCACCTCCACCTTGCCCGCCGCGCGCTGCCGCAGCACTTGTTCGAACAGAATCCGCTCGTGCGCCACATGCTGATCGATCACCCACAACCCGTCGCGCCCCGCCGCGAGAATGAAGCTCTCATGCAGTTGCCCCAATGGCCGAAGGTCCTTCAACACATCCAGCGATTCCGCGGCGTCGATCAACGCGCCCTCGGGCAGCGCGGCGTGGGTGTCGGGAATTCGCATCCTCCCGGGCGCTGAAACAACCGGCGTTGGCGCCGGCGGCGGCTCTGTGAAGTCGAATCGCGGCGGCGGCGCGTGTGTTGGCCGCAGCGTGAACGAAGGCAAATCGGCCTCGGACACGCCGCCGGCGTCGTTCACGGGCACAGCCATCGGTACCGCCATCCGCATGCGCGCGTCTTCCATGCGCTGAGAAAACTCGCTGAACGGCAACCGAGCCGCCGGCTGCGCTTCGGGCTGCTGCCGCAGCGGCAGCGACGACACCGGCCTGCTCTCCACCAACGTGTTCCGAATCGCGTCGCGTACAAAGTCGTGCACCCAGCTGCCGTGCCGGAATCGCACCTCGGTCTTCGACGGGTGTACGTTTACGTCTACCTCGGCCGCATCACAATCGAGAAACAGCATCGCAAA
>VFZQ01000803.1 GCA_016871135.1 Acidobacteriota bacterium
ATTCGTGCCAAGGCCCCTTCCGTCGCCCCGGCTCCATTGAAAATGTAGTGCAGACCTTTTGCAACCGGCTGTTGCAAATAAACGGGCCTACGGTGTTTCTTCGCCGTTAGCTGCGAAGGTTGGGTTAGCGTGGAGCAGCTACGAAGGCGTTGCCGCCGCTTCGTTCGGGATCCCGATTAGAGTATGAGCATGCAATCGCCGTAGCTGAAGAAGCGGTACTCTTGTTCGACCGCGTGGCGATAGGCGGCGAGCATCAGGTCCGTGCCGCCGAAGGCGCAGACGAGCAGAAGCAGGCTCGACTGCGGGAGGTGGAAGTTGGTGAGCATTGCGCCGACTCTCTGGAACTGGAAGCCGGGGTAGATGAAGAGATTCGTTTGACCCGAGTTGCCTTGGCGCGCGAAAGATTCGATCGTGCGCACCGAGGTTGTTCCGACGGCGACTACGCGCTGGGCTTCCTTCAGTTTCGCGGCGGTATCGGCGGGGACGAAGTAGCGCTCGTAGTGCAGATGGTTCTCTTCGATCGTCGCGCTTTGCAAGGGTTGGAACGTGCCGAGGCCGACGTGGAGTGTTACTTCGGCGCTGATCGCGGCCAGGCTGTCGCGCATTCGTTGCGTGAAGTGCAGGCCTGCCGTCGGCGCGGCGACACTGCCGCGTTCCTTCGCGAAAACGGTCTGGTATCGCTCGGCGTCGTCGAGAGAATCAGGCCGCCGAATGTAGGGCGGCAGCGGAATGTGGCCGTGTTCGTTGATGGCGGCCCATTCGTCATCGGCGAGGAGGCGCACGAGACGCTCGCCATTCGGCAAGTACTCTTCGATCAGAACGCTGAAGCCTTCGGCGATGTCGACCATCGTGCCGGGCGTCAGTTTCTTGCCCGGTTTTCCGAGCGCGCGCCAGCGCTCGGCGATTTTTTCGACAAGGAAAACTTCGGCGCGGCCGCTGTTTCCACGGCGGGTTCCGATTAGCCGCGAAGGGAAGACACGGGAGTTATTGAAGACGAGTAGATCATCGGCGCGGAAGTACTCGGGAAGGTGTTTGAACTCGCGGTCTTGCCATGTGCCGGACGACCGATCGACGACGAGCATGCGGGCGCCGTCGCGTTTGGCGGGCGGGTGCTGCGCGATCAACTCATGGGGCAGATGATAATCGAAAGAAGAGAGATCCAATCTCTCAGACTATCAACTTGCGAATTCTTGGCATTGAATCTTCTTGTGACGAAACGGCGGCGGCTGTGGTGGACAGCGGCCGGTCGGTGTTGTCGTCGATCGTCGCGTCTCAGATCGACACACACCGGAAGTATGGCGGCGTAGTGCCAGAGCTGGCCAGCCGGGAGCATTTGCGGTCGATCGTTCCGGTGGTCGATGAGGCTATGCTAATGGCGGGCGTCGGGTGGAACGATCTGGCGGCGGTGGCGGTTACGCAGGGGCCGGGGTTGATCGGCTCTCTGCTGGTTGGGATCACCTACGCGAAGGCGATTCACTTCGCGCATGGAGTTCCACTGATCGGCGTCAATCATCTGGAAGGGCATATCCACGCGGTTGTGCTGGAGCACCCCGGAACGGAGCTGCCGGCAATCGCTTTGATTGTCAGTGGTGGCCACACGCATCTCTATCACGTACGCGAGAACTTTGAGTATGAGTTGATTGCGAAGACACGCGACGACGCGGCGGGCGAGGCTTACGACAAAGTCGGCAAGCTGTTGGGTTATCCCTATCCGGCGGGGCCGATTCTCGACAAGCTTGCTCCGCATGGCGATCCGCGGGCTGTGAAGTTTACGCGGGCGCACATGAAGGGCAACCCGTTGGATTTTTCGTTCTCAGGACTTAAGACGGCGGTGTTGCGGTGGACGGAAGCGAACGATATCGGCGAAGAAACGGCCGCTCGGCGCGCTGCCGGCGCGGACGCCGACTGGCTGGCGTTGACGCCAAAACGCACACTCGATCTGATCGCGAGCTTTCAACACACGGTGATCCGCGAGTTGCTAAGCCGCTTACACGTGCTGACGGAAGCTCACGATGCGAAGTCGATCATCATCACTGGAGGCGTGGCGTGTAATGCGGGGCTGCGGGCGGCCGCCGGCACGGCGCGGTTGCCCGTACCGGTGTTCTTTCCGACGCCGGGGTTATCGACCGACAATGCTGCGATGATTGCGGCAGCCGCGTTTCCCAAGCTCAAACGCGGCGATGTCGCGGATCTTTCGCTCCGCGCCAAGGCCGCGCTTGCGCTGTAGACGCCGTTAGTTGATGTCGGGCAGTACTAACAGCTCGAAGGGCCCGCCGGGCGTTTTCGGATCGAGAGCGATGACGGTTCGGACAGTGTTACCGGTGAGCGGCAGGCGGCCGGAGTCGATGGCGACTGTCTTCGTGCCTGTCGGGGTCACGCGGGCTTGATACACTCCGGCTGGAACGGCAAGGTAGTCACTCGCGAAAGGGAACGGAACCTTTGTGAGCGTCGGCGCATTTGGCAGCGGTGCGTAAGGCGTGGACGCAAAGACATCGACGGTGGGAGCGGTCGAAGCGCCGTGCACTACGCGGATCTTCGCCATACCGGCTCCCGCGGTGGCCACGTCATCGCCGGCGCCCATGACGGATAGCGTGCCGGCGGACACCTTGCCGACGGCGAAGAACGTGTAGGCCATACCGCCTTGCAGGGGAATCGCGCCCGTGGAAAGAACCGTCGTGCTCGTGCCGCTTACGTTGATGGAGAAGGTGTAAGTAGCTGGAGGGACCGGCGTGTATTCGGTGAATCCCTTGAAGGCGATGCCTTGGAAAACAAGATTGCCGTTGGCGAGGATGTCA
>VFZQ01000804.1 GCA_016871135.1 Acidobacteriota bacterium
TGAAAGCAGACAATGGCAATCAGCGTTTTCCGCGACGGCTCGTCATGGGGATGCGCGCCGATCCAACGAGACAACGGCTGCTGCACGGCCATTAGCGTCGACGCCGTGATCAGCAACCACGGAATCGCACTCGCGAAGACTTTCTCCGGCAAGCGGGTCACCAGCAGCGCGCCCAACAACCCGCCGGCCAAACTCGACGGCAGCAATCGAATCAGATGCTTGCGGCACAGCGCCAACTCCTGGCGGTACCCCAGCCCGGACGCCAGCGAACCCGGAAATAACGAAAACGTGCTCGTAGCGTTCGCCGCCACCGGAGAGACCACCGCCAGCAAACTCGGAAACGTCAACAGCGTTCCGCCGCCCGCGACTGCATTCACGGCGCCGGCAAGAAAAGCCGCGCCGCACAACGCCAGCCAAGTGAGTACTGAGGTTTCCGACATCGAATCTGTCAGCGTACCAAAAAGACTAAAGGCGGCTTCATTGCAACCGATAATTGCAGTAGGCACACATGCTCAATCCAGCTTCCCTTATCGCTCGGCTGGGCGATCCACGCGAATACCCCCTCGAAGAAGCGGAGCTACACGTCCGCTCGCTGATGGCGGAAGGCCGCCGCGTTCCGGAACGCTTTGCCCTGGCCCTGCAAGCCGAACCACCACCGCCGCCCGCCTCGACCGATCGCATGCTCGAACTCATGCGCCGCGTGACGCCGCTGGATCGCCTCGTGCAACTCCTCGACAAAGTCATCCCGTCGTCAAACGCGGACATTCGCGCCAAGGCACGCAAACTCTACGAAGCGCTAACCGCTGATCTCTCCTGGGCCGAGCCTTTCATTCGCGGGAATTCAGGACGCGACGCCGCCGATCTTGTCGAAGCGCTCTGGCGCGTCGTACCGTCCGATTCTCTCCGCGCCATCTTCATCGCCGCCGCCGCCGAACCGCACAACCGCCTCGCCGGCAACGCCCTGGTCGGCCTATTCCGGCTCGGCGACCAAGAGGCCCGCGACGCCGTCCTGTCGATGACTCGCCACGAAGAAGAACCCTTTCGCGCCACCGCCGCCTGGGTCATCGGCCGCGTGAGCTGGCACGGCGGCGCCACCCGCCTGCAGGAAATGACCTCCGACCCATCCGAAAAAGTACGCCGCAACGCACGGCGTGCTCTCGGACGCCTAAATCGCTTCTTACGCGAAGCCGCCTGACTTACTTCAGCAGCTTCGTCGCCCACGCGATGAAGTACCGCATGTTGGTCCGATCCTCATGCCCGCCGTCGTGCTGCCGCCAAGCTAACTGGCCGTCCAGTAGCCCCGTATTCACAGCCGGCATCTGCGCCTTTCGATAATCCGACTTATCGCCGACATCTCTCGCACCTAACAACCGGAAAACAGGCCCTGCGGCCACCGTCGCCATATAACTTCCCTGCTGATCCAACCATAGCGCGTCACCCCTCTCTGGAATGCCGTACGAAATAAACGTCGGCCTCGGCGCACACAAAGCGATCAACTGATGGGCGTCCACGGGAATATCTCCAGCGTTCTTACTCCCAAAGGTCGCTTCCGCCGCGCCGTACTTCAAGAAATTACCCGCCATCCAATGATATTCGCCAGCCGCGGTTAGGTTCTCCACCGCTTCGCCGAAATTGCGCCGGTGCAACTTAGCCCCGCCCTCGCCCGACGACCCCACCAACACCACCGCAAACCGCTGATCGAACGCCATCGTAACCAGCGCCGCTTTTCCGTACCGTGAAACGCCCTCGATGCCGACCCTCTTCGCGTCCACGGCCGGATCGGACTCCAAGTAATCCAGCCCCCGGCTCGCGCCCCATGCCCACGCGCGCAGCGATCCCCAATCGTCCGGCTTCCGCGGCTGTCCCTTGTTGACCAGCCCAATAATCCCCATCGCCAGCCCCGCGCCGTTGTCGGCCTGAATGCTGCGCGGACTAATCGAAACATAGCCCCACCCGGCCGCGATCAGTTGCTCATTCGACGGCGGATCGGGCCCTCGATACGCCGGCCCTTTGAACTGTGGCGCGGGCGCTCCCGGCATTGCTCCGCTGCCAAACATCATCAGCACGGGTACTCTTTTCGAAGCCTTCGCAGGCACAACCACGGCCATCTCGATGGCCACCTTCAACGCCGGATACTCCGAATTATCGACATTTCCGATCACCTTCTTCGCAATCGCCGGCTTGCCGCCGATCTCGACCTCAACCCGTTCCGCAACCGTCCAAGTCACTTTCGGAACGTTCTTCGGTGCCCGCCCGATCACCTCGCGCTCGAAGTCCTCTACAATCTCCGGCCGACGCTTCGACCACCATGCCTTTGCATCGCCCACCCTCTTGCCGTTCTTTAAAACCAGCGCGTCCGGCAGATTCGGAAACGGATTCGCCTTCTCCGGATCGTAGTTCGCCGCGTTCGGCGCGCCCGCCGCCGCTCGCCCGCTCGGCCCCGGTCGCAACGCCGTGATGCCCAACTGCTGCATCATGTTTTGATGATCCTGCTCGGTGGTCCAATCCTGCCCGAACGCCGATGCCACAACAAGTGCCGCGCACGTGAATTTCATGAGCCAGATTATACGCCTACGGCCATCGAAGCCATCGGTGAAGAAACGAAAATGCCCCGTTACCCCAAATCTGATGGACGCCGTTGAAGTACTCTATCTCCGCCGCCTCGGCGCGCCCCATCTTGGCGTACATCCGCCGTACCTTGGCGAATTCGTAGGATACCCACTCGTCGATGCCGACGCCGTCGTCGTGCCCGCGCTCGACAAAAAACGGCCGCGGTGCGATTAACGCC
>VFZQ01000805.1 GCA_016871135.1 Acidobacteriota bacterium
GCTATCAAATCCGCATGCGCTCGGCAGCCGATGTGCGCAAACTCCCCGGCTCACTGGTGCCTTGGACCAAGCTGCTCTGGGCGGCGTCGCTTGTCCTTGTCGTCGTCGGCGGACTGCTTTACTGGGCCGTCAGCCTGAAGACCAAAGTTCGCAGTCAGACGCGCGAGGCCCTCCGGCTCCGCGACCGCGCCGAGGAGGCTTCACGGCTCAAATCGGAGTTCCTGGCCAACATGAGCCACGAAATCCGCACGCCGCTCCATGGCGTTCTGGGCATGCAGCGCCTTGCGCTCGATAGTTCAAGCCTTACCGCCGAGGACCGCCGGCATCTGGAAATGGCGCAGGAATCCGCCCAGTCCCTGCTCGGCCTGCTGAACGACATTCTCGACTTCTCGAAAATCGAGGCCAACAAACTGGAACTGGCAAGCGTCGTCTACGATCCGCGGCACCTTGTCGAATCGGTCTGCTCGCTGTTTGTGCCCGCCGCCGAAGAAAAAGGACTCCGTCTCGATTGGGAAGCCGGCGAATCGGTGCCCGGCTGGGTCTGCGGCGACGACGTTCGCGTGCGCCAGATCCTCATGAATCTCGTTTCCAACGCGGTCAAGTTCACGACGCAAGGCGGGGTGCGCGTCGATCTCGGCGGCGGCAAGCCCGGCGAGATTGTGTTTTCAATCGCCGATACCGGACCCGGCGTTCCCGCCGAAGCGCGCGAACGGATTTTCGAACCCTTCCGCCAGGCGGATGGTTCGACCTCGCGTAAACACGGCGGATCGGGCCTTGGGCTTGCCATCAGCGCCCGCTTGGCCTCGATGATGGGAGGCCGGCTTTGGCTCGATACATCGACCGAGGCTGGAAGCTGTTTCCGGTTTTGCGTGCAGGCGCCCAAGGCAGACAAGCCTGTCACCGAAGTATCGAAACCCGTTCGGCCGGCGAGTCCGCTTTCCATCCTGGTCGTCGAGGACAACCGTGTCAACCAGAAGTTGATTCTCAAACTTCTTGAGCGAGCCGGGCACCTCACCGCGCTCGCCAACAACGGCAAGGAAGCTCTTGCACTCATCGAAACATCGCACTTCGATCTCGCACTCATGGACGTGCAGATGCCCGAGATGGATGGCGTCGAAACCACCTTCCGCATTCGCCATCGCGAGAATCTTTCCGGTGCGCAGCGCATGCCGATCATCGGTCTCACCGCGCACGCGATGAAAGGCGACCGCGAACGGTTCCTTTCCGCCGGCATGGACGACTATCTTTCTAAACCCGTAGCCGTTGAAGATCTGTACGCCGCGCTCTCCCGCGCCGTAACCGCTCCCGTTACGGAATAAAGTTCTTGAGGAAACGTCCGCTCTGCACGAGCGAAGCCTTGCGCAAATCAAGCGAACCTTCAAACGCGCGGTCTTCCACTTCGATGCACACGCCGCCCTTGTAACCGGTTTCGGTGAGCACGCTGAAGAACTTGCCCCACTCGACATCGCCCAACCCAGGCAGCTTCGGCGTATGCCACAGATTCGGGAACGCGAACACGCCATGTTCATTGAGCCGGTCGCGATCGAGGCGCGCGTCCTTGGCGTGCATGTGAAACAGCTTCGGCCCGAACTCGCGCATGGCCTTCAGATAGTCCATGTGCTGCAGGATGAAATGCGACGGATCGAAGTTCAATCCAAACGAGTCGGACGGGATGTCGTTGAAGGCGCGCCGCCACACGGCCGGCGAGACCATCAGATTCTTGCCGCCCGGCCACTCGTCTTTGGTGAACGACATCGGGCAGTTCTCGATACCGATTTTGATACCGTTCTTTTCGGCGAAGGCGATCAGTGGCCGCCAAGTCTTGAGGAATCGCGCCCAGTTGTCGTCAAGCGACTGCGTGTAGTCGCGGCCGACGAAGGTGTTGACCACGCTGACGCCGAGCAACTTTGCCGCTTTGATGACTTCTTTCAGATGCTCGCAGTAGATCCGAGCTTCATCCTTATTCGGGGCGAGGGGATTCGGGTAGTAACCCAGTCCGCTGATCGACACTCCATACTTTGCCGTCAACTCCAGCACTTTCGCCGCGTCGGCTTTTGTGAATCCGGTGACGTCGATATGCGTGATACCCGCGTATCTACGCTCGGCCTTGCCTTTGGGCCAGCACATGACCTCGACGCACGAAAAACCGTTCTGCGCCGCGAACGCGAGCACTTCTTCCAAGTTGAGGTCAGGCAGAATCGCGCTGACAAATCCGAGTGTGAGCATAGGCCAGTTACTCACTATAAAATACATCCGGCTGTTATGGTGAACTTCCCGCCGGGAAGCGCTATCGCGGCGCTCAAGTGAATCGGCCGTCGCCGCCGGTTCCGCAGCCGCCCGCGGCGAAACAGGAGAGCTGCCGCCGTGCGTCGGTGGCATTACACTTCGGGCACACAGCCGGCGCTTCCGCCTCCGACATCCTTCGCAACTTCTCAAATCGCGCGCCGCACTGTTGGCAGGCGTACTCATACATCGGCATACTCTTAGTATGAAGCTTCGCATCCAATCCGGCAGCATCCGGTTGCGTCTCAAACAAGCCGAGGTCCGAGCGCTGTCCGAGGGCGGGGAAGTTCGAGAAGGGTGTCCGACGCTTCCGACTCCTCTGACTTACGCTCTGCGTCCATCGGCCGGCGAAAGCCTCGCGGCGTCAAACGAAGACGGCCGCCTCACCGTGCACATTCCGTCGGCGTGGCTCACGGGTTGGGAGGCCGATTCGCGTGTTGGATTCGAGTCGAACGAGGGAGGTTTGCATCTCCTCGTCGAGAAGGACTGGAAGTGC
>VFZQ01000806.1 GCA_016871135.1 Acidobacteriota bacterium
TGGCTGGGGCGGCTCCGGCCGCCCCATAACGAATCGACACGCCGATTCTCGATAACCTTATTGACCACGACAATTGGTCTTGACAACCAGGACCACGTTATACGTCGACATCTGGACGGCTTCGCATCGCGGCGATGTCGAGCGTGTGCGTAAGCTTCTTGACGAAGATGCGTCGCTTGCAAACCGAAATAGCGACTACAACTCCTACTACTTGGGTTCCGGTTCGGCGCTACGCAACGCGGCCGCGAAGGGACACATCGCTGTCGTGCGTCTGCTGCTTGATCGCGGCGCGGATCCAAATCTGCCCGAGGAGCACATAGCCCCTCACGGGCACGCGCTCTATTCGGCGGTCTATAACGGGCATCACGACATTGCGCGACTTTTGCTGGCGCATGGTGCGATTCCGAACGTCGAAGTGGAGAGTTCGGCGGATTCACTCAGTATCGCTATCAGCAATGATGACGACGAGATGGTCGAACTGCTCTGTTCGCACGGCGCAGCGCGCCGCCTCCATCTGCTCGCCTACTATGGTGACGTCCAGACCGCCGCGGCAATGCTCGCGGCCAAGTCCGAGCTTGCCGACGACGTCGAAGCGTTATCCAATGCCGCGGGCTGCGGCCACGAATCATTCGTTCGGTTGATGTTGCGGTATCGGCCGAGGTTAGCGGAGCTGCTCAGCATGAACGGCGGCAAGACTCCGGAAATGGCGCGGCTCTTGCATGCGCACGGCTGGGATCCCAGCCGCGCCGATTGGCTTGGTATCACTCCGTTGCACGAATGCGCGCGCCGGGGCAATATGGAGCGCGCCGCACTGCTTCTCGATCTCGGCGCCAATCTCGAAGCGCGCGACGAGGATATTTGCTCGCGGCCTCTCGCGTGGGCCGCCAAGTTTGGGCAGCTCGCGATGGCCGAGTTTCTGCTCACACGGGGCGCGCAGTTGGAAACGGTCGACGACCCACCGTGGGCCACGCCGCTGGCATGGGCGTTGCGGCGAGGGCATAGCGAAGTGGCTGGTATCCTAGAGAAGTAGGAACTCCCACGCTTGAAAATTGGATTTGTAAGCCTCGGCTGCCCGAAGAATCTCGTCGACACCGAGGTCATGATGGGCAATATCTCGATGGCCGGTCACACGCTCACGCCGTCGCCGGAAGAAGCCGATGTCATTGTCGTCAATACTTGCAGCTTCATCGATCCCGCTAAGAAAGAGTCGATCGACACGATTCTCGAAATGGCGGAATACAAGAAGACAGGCCGCGCGCAGCGCCTGGTTGTGGCGGGTTGCTTGGTTGAGCGGTATCGCGGTGAAATCGCGGCGCAGTTGCCGGAGGTCGATGCCGTCATAGGTACTAACGAGCTCGACAAAGTCGTGGCGATGTGCGAAGGCCTAACTCCGCGCGAAGCCGGCGACACCCCGTATCTGTATCACGACCTCACGCCGCGAGTGCGCACTACGCCGCGGCATTTTGCGTACATGAAAATCGCCGAGGGCTGCGACCATCCTTGCACGTTCTGCGTAATTCCCCACTACCGTGGCGCATTTCGTAGCCGTCGTTTCGAGAGTGTCGTCAACGAAGCGAAGAACCTCTTCGCAGATGGCGTACGCGAAATCAACCTGATTGGGCAGGACACGACTTGCTATGGCGAAGACCTCGGTCTGAAAGACGGTTTGGCGCAATTGTTGGAGCGGCTTTCTCAGATCGAGACGGCGCACGAGAAGTGGGTGCGATTCCTCTACTGCTATCCCAATCGAGTCACGCAGAAGCTGCTCGACACGATTGCGGCCAATGCATCGCTTGTGAAATACATCGACATGCCGCTGCAACACGCCTCGCGCAACGTGCTGAAAAGGATGAAGCGCGGTTCGCATGGCGATGCGTTCTTTAAACTGATCGAACGGATTCGCGCGACCATACCGGGTGTCGCTGTACGAACCTCGATGATTGTTGGGTTTCCTGGGGAGACCGACGGCGATTTCGAAGAACTTAAGCAGTTCGTGGCGGCGGCGAAGTTCGATCGCTTGGGCGTGTTCACCTACTCCGACGAAGATACCAGCGAGAGTTTTAAGCTCGACGGCAAGGTCGATGGTCGTACGATCTACAACCGCAAGCGCGCCTTGATGGCGGTGCAGCGCGAGATCAGCAAGGTCCGCAATCGCGAACTTGTCGGCCGCGAATTCACCGTGCTTGTCGAGGGCCCGTCGAAGGAATCCGATTTGCTTTGGGAAGCGCGGCTGTCGACGCAAGCGCCTGACATCGACGGTGTCTGTTACATCACCGATCCCGGCGAAGGGCCGCTGGCGCAAGGCCAGTTCCGCCGCATGCGCATCACGAAAGCGCACGACTATGATTTGGAAGGAGCGCTGGTCGACGCGGGTGTGGCGATGCCGCAACCGCCGAAGCCGATGTTTCCGATCCTTGCCGGACACAGCGTGCCCAACCCACTTCCACACCGATGAAATGTCCAATCTGCAAAACGCAAGTTGCGTTCACCGATCCGTTCATGCCGTTCTGTAGTGCGCGCTGCAAGGAGATCGACCTCGGAAATTGGGCGTCGGAGAAATATGTGATTTCCACACCGCTCCGGCCCGAAGATCTTGACGAGTTGCCTTTCGACGGAAAACCGAATTGATGGCGCGGTTGGCGACGTGGATTGCGACGTGGTTTGGCTGCGGCTACGTGCCGAAGGGTCCGGGCACCGCGGGCGCTGTCGGCGGTATCGTGTGCGCGCTGCTTGCGCCGGCGTACCTGTGGTGGATGATCGCCGTGATGATCATTCCG
>VFZQ01000807.1 GCA_016871135.1 Acidobacteriota bacterium
CCCAGCGGCTCAAGCCGTCGGCCGATTCCGAAATGGTTGGAGAGGTGAGACGCTTCCGCTACCTGGTTCCTGCAAACAAGTCACATACCGGGTCGAACGAAATTCGTGTCGAAGGAATCTCGGTCAAGGTGAAACTGGCAGGCGCCGAGTTGTGGATTCAACGCATTCAGAAATGACGAGATGAGTTTTCTGAAGAAACGGTGATACCCCATTTGATTCTCGATCACTGGAAACCATCACATGAACCGCCTGAGTTTATCGCTGCTCGTGATGTTGCTGGCTTCAGTTGCAGCCGCACAGGAGCCTGTGCCGTTATCGATCGGTGAGCGGCAACTGTTTCTGGACGATCACAGTGTCGCGAAGATCGACCGCCTCCGGCGGACGATGCACCAGCCGAAGAAGCGTGGTGCGGTGGTGAAGCCTGATGTGCCGTCGGACGGCAACTTGCTCGAACTGCGCTCGGCTCCGATCTGGGATGAAACGGAGCATGTCTACAAAATGTTTTACATGGCGATGCCGATGGACGACCACCGGTTCATCGGCATGGCGCTCGCGGTGTCGAAGGACGGGCTGCAGTGGGATAAGCCGGACTGGGGCCAACAGATCGAAATTCGCGGCTCGACGAAGAATAATCGCATTGCCGTCGAGCACAAACCGAATGTCCGTGATACGTTCTTTCTGAACGTGGTTTACGATCCCGACGATCCCGACGCCGGCCGCCGGTACAAGGGGCTCTACGGCGACGAATATCGCATTCCAATCGTCAGCCCCGACGGAATTCGCTGGACCAGGCTCGCTGTACCGCGGCTCGGTTCCTCCGACGAGTCGAGCCTCGTCTACGACCGCAAGCACCGGCGTTTTCTGGCATGGCTGAAGACCGGAAACAAATATGGCCGCGCCCACAGCCTGACGTCCAGCCAGGATTTTCGGAACTGGTCGGAATTGCAACTCTCGTTCGGAGCGGACGACGAAGATCAACCATTGGCGCGGAAATTCATTCGCGAGCGCGTCAGCGACCGCGGTCTGTCGCGTCCGGTCTTCGTGGATGATGATCCGGACCTGGGGAAGCCGGTTCGACCCGGTCCGAAGACGTGGCAGGCCGAGTGTTACTATATCGGCGTCTTTCCCTATGAAGGACTCTACATCGGCTTCCCGTCGATGTTTTATCCGACGGGAGTCGATGCCAACGGCACCAACTGCGACGGCTTCCAATTGATTCAACTGGCCTCCACTCGCGACCTGCTGACCTGGACACGGCACGGTGACCGAAAGCCGTTCATTCCTCCTGGCCGAATTGACGGCGGACTCGTCGGCGTCTGGGACCGCATGCAAATGTTCGCGACCGTTCCCATTGTGCGGGACGACGAATTATGGATCTACTACTGCGGGTTGAAATGGCGCGACAACCCTTACGAATTCAATTCCGACGGCAGCGCGCGCGACCCGAAATCGCTGTCGGAAGAGGAACGAGCCGATCAGGCGGAAGGCATGGGCGCGATCTGCCTCGCTATTCTCCGACGCGACGGATTCGTGTCGCTGGACGCAGGCGAAGCTCCTGGAGAGATCACAACAAAGTCATTCCAGTGGTCGGGCAGCAAGCTCATGGCCAACGTCGAGACCAGGGACGACGGAGAACTCCTAGCGCAGGTTCTCGACGCAGCGGGCGAAGTGATCGCAACCTCGCAGCCGGTGAAAGGCAATCGGCTGAGAGGCGAGTTTCGTTGGAACTCAGCACTTCCACAATCCCTGCGGGGGCAGCAAGTCAGCCTGCGGTTTACACTGCGAGAGGCCAGCTTCTATTCCTGGTGGCTGGAATAGTCTGGCGCAGGCAAGTGGCGGAATAAGACCCGAATTGAATCCAGAAAAAACGATTCATGACGTACTTCGAAAATCTCTTCTCGCTGCAAGGAAAAGTCGCCTTGGTGACGGGCGCGACACGGGGACTGGGGCGCGCGATGGCGGAATCGATGTTGCGGGCCGGGGCGACGGTGGTGCTGAACGGTTCCAACGCCGAGAAACTTGCCGAGACGACTCGGCAGTTTCAGGCGGAGGGCTTGGCGGCGGTGGAGCACGCCTGTGATCTGTCCGATGCGAAAGCCATTGCGGCGTTGGCGGACTTCATTCTGACCGAGCAGCCACGGATTGACGTGCTGGTCAACAACGCCGGCGTGACGTTTCCGCATGAGCTCGCTGACTATCCCGACGATTTCTGGCAGAAGACGTTCCGCGTCAATCTGGAGGCGCCGTTTCAGTTGGCTCGACGGCTCGCGCCGCGGATGAAAGAACTGGGCGGCGGTTCGATCATCAACATCACCAGCATCGGCGCGGAACTCGGCTTTCCCAATAACCCGGCCTATGGCGCGGCCAAAGGGGCGCTCAAGCAGCTCACGAAATCGCTGGCAGTTGATCTCGGTCCGTTCGGCATTCGCGTGAACAATCTCGGTCCCGGGTACTTTCACACCGACATGGCCAACTTCAGTTACTCCGATCCCGAGCGCCGCCAGGCCCGCGCGGGGCGGACGCTGTTGGGTCGCTGGGGCGAACCGGACGATCTCGCGGGCGCGGTGATCTTCCTGGCGTCCGACGCATCGCGTTACATGACCGGCCAGGATCTTTACATCGACGGCGGCTGGCTGGCGAAAGGACTCTAACCGGGATGGCCCTCGGCATCACTTCGCTGCAGCCCGTCGCCACGTCGCCGGTCGAGTCCCGGTGGCGGCGGATCGTGACGCCGATCCCGGCGCCGGCGTCGATCCCGCACATCGAACGGCTGC
>VFZQ01000808.1 GCA_016871135.1 Acidobacteriota bacterium
AGTCGTCGAAAGAAGACGAAAAAATCAGCGCGATCGATCCGGACAACGCGATGGTTTCGCGGATGCCGCTGCGGCGCATGGATGCCGATACGTTGTGGGATTCGCTGGTGGGCGCGTCCGGGCGGCTCGACGAGACGGCATTCGGCAAGCCCGCGCCGGTGGAGGTGAAAGACGACAAAGAAGTGGTTGTGAAGCCGGACCAGAAGGGCTACCGGCGCAATGTGTATGTGTTGCATCGAAGGCAGACGCCGGTGTCGTTGATGGACTCGTTTGATCAACCGGCCATGACGCCCAATTGCACGGAGCGGCGGATGTCGAATGTCGCCACGCAGGCGCTGCACATGATGAACGGAACGATGACGTGGGATTTAGCGAAGGCGATGGCGGGGCGGGTGATTGACGAGTCGGACGGCGATCGCGCGAAGATCGTCGAGAACGCTTATTTGCGGTCGTATGCGCGGTTTCCATCGCGCGCCGAAGTGGAGACGGGCATGAACGCGATCGAGCAGTTTCGAAAGGGCTGGCCGGAGAAGCTGGCGTCGGAAAACGAGAGCGGGCCGCGCACGCTGCTGTCGCAGTGGATGGCTGTTGCGAACTTCACGCACGCACTGATGAATTCGGCCGAGTTTAGCTACATCGACTAGAGAGTGACCATGAAAACGAGACGCGATTTCTTTTCCTCAATGGCGAACGGCGTACACGGTGCGGCGCTGCTGTCCATGCTGCACGCCGAGCAGCGCTCTTACGACTTGACGGCGAAGCGGGCCCACTTTCCCGGCAAGGCAAAGGCGGTGATTCATCTGTTCATGAACGGCGGGCCGAGCCAGGTGGATCTGTTCGATCCGAAGCCAACGCTAACGCGCCTCCACGGTTCCAAGCCATCCCGCGAATTGGCCTTCGCGATATCCAACGGCGACGAAGCGGGCGTACTGATGAAGGCACCGTTCGAGTTCAAGCCGCGCGGCAAGAGCGGGATGATGATCTCCGACGCGATGCCGCATCTGGCCGAATGCGCTGACGACATCGCGCTGATCAACTCCATGTACGGCGAGCATGCCAACCACGAACCCGCCTTGTTCCTTATTCACAGCGGTCGCACGATTGCGAGTCGGCCGTCGATCGGGTCGTGGGTGGCGTATGGGCTCGGCACGGAGAATCAGAATCTGCCGGCGTATGTTGTGCTCGACGATCCCAAGGGACTGCCGATCAATGGGATTTCCAACTGGCAGTCGGCGTGGTTGCCGCCGGTTTATCAGGGCACGCGGTTCCGCACCGAAGGTCCGCCGGTATTGAACTTGTTGCCGAGGGCCGAGATCCCAACGGCGTTGATGGACGCCGAGCGCGATTTAGTGCGGACGCTAGACGCGGCACACCGTTCGTCGCGGCCGATGCAGCCGGAGCTTGACGCGCGCATATCGAGTTTTGAGCTCGCGGCACGAATGCAGATGGCGGCAACGGATGCGCTCGATTTATCGAAGGAGAGCGAAGCGACGCGCGAGGCATACGGGTTGAATCAACCGGCGACGGAGTCGTATGGCAAGCGATGTTTGATGGCCCGGCGGTTGGTTGAGCGCGGCGTGCGGTTCGTGCAGCTTTACATCGAAACGCAGATTTGGGATTCACACGACAACGTCAAGAAGAGCCTCGACTATGCGTGCGGCAAGACCGATAAGCCGGTCGCCGCGTTGTTGAAGGACTTGAAGCAGCGCGGCCTGCTCGACTCCACGTTGATTGTGTGGGGCGGGGAGTTTGGGCGATTGCCGATTTCGCAGGGAAAAGGGGAGATCGCTGGACGCGATCATGGTCCGAACGGGTTCTCTTCCTGGCTCGCCGGCGGCGGAGTTAAGGGCGGTGTGACGTACGGCACGACGGACGACATCGGTTTCAAGGCGGCCGACAACAAGGTGAGCGTGCACGATTTTCACGCGACGATTTTGCATCAGCTTGGACTGAATCACCGCGATCTGGCGTTTGAACGGCATGGACTGAAAGAGCGATTGACTGACCAGTTTCCGGCTCGCGTCGTGCGGGAAATTCTTGCGTGAAGTGGCGGCTAGCGTGATTGTTGTTTGGCGACTGGCCACAATTGCCTGGGCCGCATCGGAACGGCGGCATTCATCCACGGAACTCCGCTTTATGTGCGTGGCGACGGGCTGATTTTCCCGGTTCGGCATGGCGCGGAAATGCCGGATGTGATTTTGGCCGGTATTGTACAGGGAGGCAAGACTCGGGCGTGCCGGGATTTGCCACGAGTGACGGCGGCTACTTCGGCGTCCACGGGTCGTAGTTGCCGATGTGCCAAGTGTTGCCTTCGAGGTCTTCGCACGCAAAGGCGCGGCCGCCATAGGGTTTGTCTTCGATGGCGACGATTATTTTGGCCTTCTTCTTCACTGCCCGCTTGTAGATGGCGTCGGGGTCATTAACGATCAGGTTGATACTACCCTTGGCCGCGGGCATGTCTTTGCGAATGGATCCGAGCATGATCATGCCTTCGCCATTGAGCGTGAGTTCGGCGTGGTGGATCTGATTGCCGCGGCCGGCGTAGACGGCGTGGCGGTCGAAGCCGAAGACTTCGCAGAGCCAATCGATGGCCTTGCGTGCGTTCTTGAAGTGAAGGCCGGGGATGACCTTGCTGGGCATCAGAACGATATCCTCGCGCCGAGTTGAATATTGCGCGGACCGTTGCCTTGCGGGGCGTTGATGAAGCCGAAGGCAGGGTTGTTGAAGGCCGTTACCGGCGCGGCGAGCAAAGCGCGATTAAACGCATTCGA
>VFZQ01000809.1 GCA_016871135.1 Acidobacteriota bacterium
GGCCCTGTTCTACCGCGATGACTTTGACGTCCTCTCCTTCTTTGAAGTAGAGGATTACATACCGCTCGTAAGCCCAAAAGCGCAGCGAGCCGTACTTCCGGCCGCCGAACCGCACGTGGCCGATTGAGGGACGTTAAGCGATCAGCCTCACTTGGTCTCTCAGCCGCTCGATCCAATTCTCGGCGGCATTAACACTGTCCCGGGCAATGAACACCCAGATTTCGTCGAGGTCGCGAAGGGCCGCCGGCGAAAGTTGGTATTCGCTCATCCACCTCTAGCGCGCCATGCGGCGGCTTTCGCCCGAAAGTGCTCTGCTACTTCGGCATCGGAGTAGCACTTTGAGTTCTTCGCTTCTTCTATTCTTCCTTCCACAAACTCGCGAAACTCGCGCTCTTCTTCCTGGCGCTCGGCCTGCTGGCTCTCTAAAGCCAGGAGGGCTTCCGCCACGACGTCGCTTGCCGACGCGTATTGTCCGTCACCGATCACCGAGGTCACGAACTGTTCTTGTTCCGGGGAAAGTGTAATCGTAATCGCCACAACATCTCTACCCTAGCACCATCGGAAACGCGATAAACTTTTAGGCTACATGAAGCCCAATCCTCGACGCCGCTTCCTGCAACTTGCTCCCATTGCCGCGCTTGCAGGCTGTGCCGCTAAGCCCGATGAAAAGACCGAAGACGAGAAATTGCCGTCCATGGTCGGCGCTCCGATTCGCGCCTATGGCGAGCGTTCACCGCACGATAAGACGAAGCGTCTGGTGCCCGATTTGAAGCGTCCGCAACTCGGCTCCACGCGTACGCCGTTGGCCGACACTGAAGGCATCATCACGCCGGCGGGGCTGCACTTCGAGCGCCATCACGCCGGTGTTCCCGACATCGATCCCGCCAAGCACTCGTTGTTGATTCACGGTCTTGTCGATCGTCCGCTGGTGTTTTCGATGGCCGAGTTGAAGCGCCTGCCGTCGGAGTCGCGGATCCACTTCATTGAATGCTCGGGCAACTCGGGTGGCGAGTGGAAAGCGCCGGGTGGTCCCGACGCGGCGCGCTCCTGCGGCTTGGCGAGTTGCAGCGAATGGACCGGCGTTTCGTTGAAGGTTCTGCTTGACGAAGCGGGATTAAAGAAGGAAGGGAAGTGGCTGTTGGCCGAAGGCGCGGACGCCTGCAAGATGTTCCGTAGCTTGCCGATTGAAAAGTGCCTGGCCGATTGCTTTGTCGCCTACGCGCAGAATGGCGAAGCGCTTCGGCCCGAGCAGGGATTCCCGCTGCGATTGATGGTGCCCGGCTACGAAGGAAATGTTTGCGTGAAGTGGCTGCGGCAAATCAAGGTGGTCGATGTGCCGTATCAGAGCCGCGAGGAGACGTCGCACTATACCGACCTGTTGCCCGACGGCACCGCGCGCCAGTTCTCCTTCGTTGTCGACGCGAAGTCGATTATTACTTCGCCGAGCGGCGGGCAGAAGATGAATGGCGCGGGTTTCCACGAGATTCGCGGGCTGGCGTGGTCCGGGCGCGGGCGCATCGACCGCGTCGATGTTTCGACCGATGGTGGCAAGACGTGGGCGAAGGCGACCCTGCAGGAGCCGCGTCTATCAATGGCCTTCACGCGCTTCCGCATGCCGTGGCAATGGGACGGTCAGCCTGTCGAAATCATGAGCCGGGCGGTTGACGAATCCGGCTACGTGCAGCCGACTCGCGAAGAGTTGGTGGCCGCGCGCGGTGTGAATTCGCAATACCACTACAACGGCATCAAGAGCTGGAAGATTGAGTCCGATGGGAGCGTGAAAGGTGCGTAGACTTTCGCTGATTCTTTGTTCGATTGCGCTGCTGGCGCAAGGGCCGAAGTACAAAC
This sequence comes from Acidobacteriota bacterium, assembly GCA_016871135.1. GTDB lineage: Bacteria > Acidobacteriota > Terriglobia > Bryobacterales > Bryobacteraceae. The sequence continues at coordinate 1,849 of VFZQ01000809.1, forward strand.
TTGGCCATGCGCCTTCGGATGCCGATGTTTCAAAGACCGATATTTTCATCGCGCCCGACGGGAAGGGTCTGCCTCCCGGCAAGGGGACTGCTTTCGACGCCAAAGAGACCTACAGCCGCCGTTGCGCGCGTTGTCATGGAACGCAAGGCCAGGGGGATCAGGAGGGTCCGCTCGTCGGTGGCAAGGACTCGTTGAAGTCGGCAAAGCCACTCAAGACGGTCGGCAGTTTCTGGCCGCATTCGACGACGCTCTACGACTACATTCGCCGCGCGATGCCGTTCGATAATCCGGGACTGCTCGATGCGAATCAGACGTACGCGGTGACCGCGCTGATCCTGCATTGGAACGGCATTATCGGCGAGAAGGATGTCATCGACGCGACGACCCTTCCGAAAGTGAAGATGCCGAATCGTGACGGCTTCGTGAAGGACGAACGCCCCGACACTGGCGCTAAGGCAAAGAAGAAGTAAGCGGCGTGATGGTCACGTTGCGGAATTCGACCGGGCCGTGATCGCCTTGTAGTCCGATCGGTCCGGCGCGATCTTCATGCACTGTCGCCGCCATGCCGGCGATGCCGCCGATTGTTGCGCGATCGATGGTCTTCACGCCATTGAGCGTGATCGTGATCTCGCGGCCGATCAAACGGATGTCGATGGACTGCCACTGGCCCGCGGGTTTTGACGCATTCACGCGCGGCGCGATGCGGCTATACACGGCGCCATTGCCATGTGACGAAACCGGTTTGCCGAAATCGTCTTCGAGTTGTATCTCGTAATGATCTCGCAAACCTATGCCGCTGTTGCCGCCTTTCGGAAGTTTGTATTCGACGTGTAGTTCGAAGTTGCGATAGTGCTCGTTTGTGAAGCGCGTCTTCGCTTTGTCGGAGCGATTTCGCAGGACGCCCTTTTCGAGT
>VFZQ01000810.1 GCA_016871135.1 Acidobacteriota bacterium
AACGAATTCGTTCACGCGTCCGCGCGTGCCGAACTTGATCCGCAATCATATCGGCGGCGGATCGATCGGCGCGCCGATCAAGAAGAACAAGATTTTCAACTTCGCGAGCTACGAGTTGTGGCGCACGCGCGAGCCGCGCAATACGGTGCGCACGATGCCGACCGACCTGGAACGTCACGGCGATTTTTCGAAGTCGCTGAATCAGTTCGGCGGACAGCGGGCGATTTTCGATCCGTGGACCTCGCGGCTCAACGTCGCCAACAACACCGGCACGCGGCAGCCGTTTCCGGGCAACGTCATTCCGGCGACGCGCATCGACCCGACGGCCGCGCGCTTCATGAAGGACATCTGGGGCCCGAACGGACCGGGCGACAATATCACCGGCGTCAACAATTTCCGCACCAACTACACGTGGCTGCTTGAAAACTGGAATTTCAATAACCGCACCGATTGGAATATCAACGACAAGTGGAAGTTCTTCGCGCGCTACTCGCAGTTGAAGACGACCCTCGATCAGGGCAACTACACGCCGAACAACTCGCCGGCGATGCCGAACGATAACGGCGGGATCATGAACTCGCGTAACATCGCGGGCGATGTGGTGTGGACGAAGTCGGCGCGCACGGTGATCAATTTCCGCGGGAGCTTCGCGTCGCTGGAAGACGACTACAACGCGCCGGCCGCGGCCGTTGGTGAAGCGGGCCTCGCGCAGTTTTGGCCGAACGATCCCTGGTACAAGCCTTACCTCGAAGGAATTCCGGCGATCTACTATCCGAACCTGACGTTCGCCGGCAACAATGTCGGCAAGTCGAGCTACTGGATTCAGCATCCGCGCAGCTACAACTTTTCGGGCAAGGTGAGCCAGATGATGGGCAAGCACTACCTGAAATTCGGCGGCGAGTCGCGGCACTCGCGGTCCGACGGCGTCTTCCCGAATCTGATGACCTTCAACTTCGCCGCCGCGTCGACGGCGGCGACCTTCATCAACACCGACACGCGGTCGTCGGGCGATTCGTACGCAACGTTTCTGCTCGGCGCCATCGATACATCGAGCGCCGCGCGTTTCGTGTCCCCGCAGAATATCAACATGGATTTCTATGGCGCGTTTGTGCACGACGACTTTAAGATCACGCGCCGGCTCACCCTCAATCTCGGGTTGCGCTACGAATTTTCGACGCCCCCGGTTGATAGCAAGGACCGCTACTCGCGCTATCTCGATCTGAATACGCCGATCGCCGAGTTCCAGCAGAAGCCGCCCTCGATTCCGGCCGATGTTCTCGCGCTGCGCACAGCGCCGCCGATTTACAACGGCTCGTGGGTCTTCACCGACTCCGCCATTCGAGGCGTCTATCAGACGCAGAAAGTGATTCTGATGCCTCGCATCGGCGCGGCGTATCGCGTCAATGACAAGACCGCGATTCAACTTGGCTTCGCGCGCTACGTGGTGCCGCCGAACCTGCAGACACTCACAATCGAACGCATCAACTTCCCCGGATTCACGGCGGCGACCACGCCGCTCGGAACGATCGAAGGCGTGCCGCAGGCGTTGTTGTCGCGGCCCTTCCCATCCGACTCGAATCCGCTGCAGGCGGCCGTCGGCAAGGGATTCGGCAAGTACACGAACCTCGGCAACGCGGCCTCCTGGGACTATCAGAATTTCGAGGCGCAGGTGAACGATCGCACGAACTTCACGGTGCAGCGGCAATTGCCCTTGAACTTCAAACTCGACGCGACATACTTTGTGAATCTCGGGCGGCATCTGCCGTTCTCGCGGCAGTTGAATCTCACCGATCCGCGGTTGAGCTACACCCACAAGGCGCAGTTGAACGCCAACGTGCCGAATCCGTTCCGTAATATCTTGCCGCTTGCGCAGTTCCCCGGCGCGCAGCGGAATCCTGTTTCGGTGAGCCGCGCGTCGCTGCTGCGGCCGTATCCGCAGTACGGCGCGTTGACCGAAACGGGCACGCCGGGTCCGCGCAATCGGTATCAGGCGCTGCAACTGCGCTTGCAGAGGACCTATCGCAGCGGAGCAAGTTTTCTCTTCTCTTTCAACCGCAACTATGAGCGCACCGAAGGATTCTTCAACGGCGATCATGAATACGACCGGCAGTGGTCGTGGATTCCAACGACCAATCCCCGCAACCGCGCGAACCTTTCGGGATCGTACGATCTGCCATTCGGGCGGGGGCGGAAGCTGGCTTCCAATATGAATCGCGCGACCGATGCGTTCCTGGGCGGATGGGCCGTGCACGGGTTGATGTCGTACAACTCGGGGGCGTTCCTGCGATTCGGAAATTTCAAGCTGGTGGGCGATCCGCGTATCGACAATCCGGGGCCGGCGGCGTGGTTCAACACCGGTGCGTTTGAGTTGGCCGAAGCGTTTACTCCGCGCACGAACCCGTTGCAGTATGACGGCATCAACGGGCCGAGTTTCTGGAACCTCGATGCGACGCTGGCGAAGACACTGGCGTTGACGGAGCGCTACAAGCTGGAGTTGCGGCTGGAGGCTTACAACGCGCCGAATGCTTTCATGTGGAACGATCCGGCGCTGGGACTGGGATCGAACTTCGGGCGCAGTACGAATCAGTCGAACCGCGGCCGCGAGGTGCAGTACACGGTGAGATTGCAGTTCTGATCGCATGATTAGAAATCCGTATCGAAGATCGCGTCGGCGTCTTCCTGGCTGACTAACTGCTGATGGCCGGCAACGAATTCGCAGAGATATTCGCGGCTGAAGACGGTCTGGCCCATGGCGGCGC
>VFZQ01000811.1 GCA_016871135.1 Acidobacteriota bacterium
CTCCAATTGTCGGTAAAGTGAGTCGTCGTCCATCAGAACCGCCTTTCGTCGTCGTCGGCCGGCGGCGTCGAGTTCCAAGCGGCGAGCATTGCGTTAGGTAGTCTTGAATTGCAGCCGGTCGCCGGTCCCGGAGAGCCGACCGACCCGATCGGTGTAAACGATTGCCGCGCACCGTCGAACAGCAACCGCAGGTCCTGCGGGTTCGAGTGTCGCGCCTTCAAGTGCCGTAACGTCACTTCGCCGGCGTTTTGCGCCCCCGCCACCATGTAGGCATCGTCGGCGCCGAATTCGAGTTCACTTGATTCGCGAAACGATGCCAGGGAAAGCGAGTCGGCGGCGTAGGACGTCCGGCCTGATTTGTCTTTTTGGCGAGCAACAGCGGCGACAACAACGACTGCAAAGCCGGCGTCGGCAAACTTCCGTAAATGGTGCATTGACGCATCGACCGACCCTCGGCGGTCCCCGTGGTTCCCCGGCGGTCGGATTCGCTGGATGTAATCCAGAACTATCAACCCGGCGTTGTGCGCGTCGCCAGCGGCGGCGACGTTGTCGAGGTCGAACGGCGGACGGACAAACGCCAGCCGTTCGGCAATGCCATCCAGGATTCGCAAACCCGCGTCGAGTCGTTCGGCGTGCGATGCGTTAACTTGGCGTTTGCGGATTACTTCAGCGTCAATTCCCGACAACCTTGCAAGCTGGCGGTTCAGCAAGACGGCCGGCGAACATTCGACATTGCAAACCAGAACCCGAAGCGCCGGCGTCAACCGCAACGCATCGATGCAGAGTTGCATCGTGAACGCCGTTTTGCCGGCGCCGGGTGGACCCCCGAATAACGAAACAAGCCCCGGTCCCAATTCAATTCGTGACAAGTCGCCAGCTCCTGCCGGATAGAGAACCGGCGCCCTGCCGGTCAACAAGTCGTCCCGCCAGTTGTCGAACAGGTCGGCGGCCGTTGTGTAATTTGCGGTCATGCGTTCCCCTTTGGTCGAGAGTTCAACCCGCATTCGATTTGCCGGCGAACGTCCGACGGCGGCAATCCCGAATCGAGCGCGGATTCCGCCAGCAACGCAAACGCCAAGTCCGACGGACAGTCGAATTCGGCGAGATTTGCGGCGGACGAGAATAGCAGACGGTGACGGTCCCCGATTGTTGCGCCGTCGCGGATGAATGCAATCGTCGAGCGGTTCAGCGTCGCGTTGCGACTGTGGCGTTCGGCGTTCGCATTTGCAGCTCGGCGAACGTCAGCCGTTGCGGCGGTCCAATCCTCGACGGCTTGCGGGTTGGTTGCCGTCGGCGCCGGTATGTCGAACGGTTCCGGCGTCGCGGCAAGCTGGACGATTGCTTCGGTTCTCAGGTGCAACAGTTCGTCAAACGACAAACGGCGTTTGTGAAGTCCTGTTTTCGGGTGCCGAGAATTCGGCGCCCGGAATAGCCGAACCTTGTCATAAACGCCGGCGTCGATGGCAACGCCGATCCCGATTGCGAGTTGTTCGGCGAACCGTCGGCAAGTCCGATGAAAGTCGACCGCCGGCGGCGGCGAACCGCAAAGTGCCAGCGGCAAACCGACGTGGTAACCCTTGCGCCCGGAAAAGAACAGCAACAGATCGTCGCTGTCGAATCCGAAGCGTTCGACCAGAAACGCGGCGATTTTGCGAGCGTCAAACGTCGCGGCGTCGAGTTCGTCCCGGTCGATGTCGAACCAAAGCCAGTTCGAACAACAAACGCCGTCGAATCCCTTCGGTGAGTCACTGCTTTCAAGGTGCAATCGAAAGTTAGCATTCACGGTCAAGGTCGGCTCTTGGGTCGCACTCAGCGTGCGCTCGAAACGCGGCGGCGGCATCAACCAGCCGTCGCGTTTCGGTGCAAGCGCCAACAACCCGGAAGCCAAAACGGCAATCGGTGTTCATCGCGAAGCCCCTTCAAAACAACGGGTGGCGTTCTTCGACGTTTTTCGGTCCTGGGGGTTCCGCCGGCGCGAACGGGTCGACGTCTGGCGGGTCAATGCCGATAACCTCGAACGTGCGAATCCGGTTGAATTCTGTCCCGTCGTCACCCTTCCGCAACACGACGTGCGCACGCGCGCGGATCCCCTTCGGCAATGGCGAGTCAAGTTGTTCGAGGGAAACAACGCCGAGTTTCGCCAAGTCCCGTTTTGCCATCGGCAACGCGGCTTCGGTGAGCCAAACGTCGTGCCAGAATTTCTGGCCGGCGTGCTCGCCTTCAAGTACCACGAATGTCAACTTATAACCTGGAGTCCCGTTCGTTCGGGCCGTGAATAGCTCGCCGGTCGCAATTCGCGCCACGTAGACCCCTGGCGGCAGCGGTTCGAAGTCGCCGGCGGCCTCGGTCGTGTTCCATGAATGGCGGAGCGAATCGCCGATCCCGTTTCGCAGAATGTCACTTAGTTTTCCCATTTTTTGTTTCCTCGCGATTTACGAAAGTGTCAGATCTTGCAGCCGGCGGCAGCCACCGTCGGCGTTGTTGTTGAGTCGTCAGCCGGTCCCGTTGGGTCCGGCATGTCGGCGTGAGTGTCGAGCCATCGTTGAGCGGCGGCGGCGTCCGCAACCGCCAGACGGTCAACGGTCGAGCGTTCGCGACAGGTCGGCACGCTTTGGCGTACCCGTCGGGGGAAATTGTTCCAGCGTTTGCCAAATTCCCAGGGACGGCGTTGAATGATTCCTGGCAGCAACTCGACAGCGCGGCAAACGTCGTCAGTCGTCGCCATTGATGCGCCGCCCAGCAACGTGGACAGCAG
>VFZQ01000812.1 GCA_016871135.1 Acidobacteriota bacterium
GCGACGGTTTCAGGACAGCCGGGACGGTTGCAGAATTTCGCCATTATGCCCTCGGAACCGTTTCGTTCGCGGTCGAGGACGAGCGTGGTGCATGTCTGAGAGCACCATACGAATTTTTCATCGCTTCCACTCCGGCTCGCGAACCGATTTCGCGACGATCTCCCACGAGTCGGCGGGTTCGTCTTCGGGCTTCAGCTTGCCTTGATCGAGAAGGCGGCAGGATGGCGAGCACCATCGTTCATGGCCGGGCTTCGGTTTGCCGCATCGGCGGCAGCGAGAGCGTGTCATCTAGTTCCTCCTCTGTCGTCGCGACAGTGGTACTTCGGGTTATTGGGTACTACGTTGCGTGTTCCGCGTTCCGCGTTGTACCGCGTTTTTTCCTAAATACCCCCACCGCACTTTTCTTGCAAATACACGTTTTTTCAAGCGGTGGGGTCTTTCTGGTAAATAAACGCGGAACACACGGAACGGCATTGAGCGCAAAAGAGTTAAACGCGGAACTCGACGCGGAACGGACGCGGAACACGCGGAACGGTCTCATTCGGCCCCTTTCACGTAGCAGCGGCCCATTGCACGTGTTCTCGAAGGCTCAAATCCGAGTAGACGAAGGCAGCGGCCGACACGGTTTTTGTGCGCTTGGGTCCATTGCCCTTGCGGGATAGCGAGCGCCTGTAGCAGGTCTTCGCACTTGATTGCCGAACGGTTGGAGACGTGCTTTTCGATCAAGTCTTGCCACGGATCGACCGACACTCGCGCCTCTTGCTCGCTCGCCGCCGCTTCGATGAGTTCGGCGCGCTCAGGCCACCACGTCGCGCCGTCGTCGAAGAGCGCCACGGCTTCGGCCCACAGTTGCTCGCGGTCGCGCGCCAGCGCCTCGCAGTCGATGCGCCCACACGTTACCGGCCAGAATCGCCGGTTGCCGGTTTCGTCGCGCAAGTAGTCCTTCGAGTTGGTCGTTCCCGCGAACACACATTGCCGGGGTACGTCTTCGTTGTGATGGCCGTATGGACGCCGCAACCGCTCGACTTGCCGCGTTAGAAACGCCTTGACCGCTGTCGTCGCTGCGCGACTCAGCGCGTCGAGTTCGGATAGCTCAATGACCCACGCTCCGAAGGTCTGCATTTGCGCGTCCTTCTGGTGTAGGTCAGGCAGTGAATCAACGAAGTATTCATCGCCCGCGAGAATGCGAAGCGCGCGGCTCTTGCCCGCGCCTTGCCGCGCTTCGAGAACGATTGCATGATCGACCTTGCTGCCGGGCTTTATCACGCGCGCCACGGCGGATATTAGCCACATGCGCCCGACGCTGCGAATGTAGTCTGATGACGCCGCGCCAAGATACTCGACCAGCCACCTATCGACGCGCGGTTCGCCGTCCCATCGGAGCGAGCGCAACCAATCGCGCAGCGGGTGAACCGGGTTCTCCATCGCAAGAGCTTGAACCGCCTTACCCACGAGTTCGCAGCCCACTTCGACACCTTGCCCTTGCATCCAAATTGCGGTGCGCGTGTCGTCGGCGTCGGACCAATCGCGCGGGAACTCGCCGCCGATGGGTGACTCAGTGATGATGCGGACCTTTTGCCGGAACTCATCGAAAGCGAAGACGCCTTCCCAATCTGGACAATGTCGAAGCGCGATATCGGCATTCATCAACAACGGCTTTGGTTTGCCGCCTTTACTCGCTTTGAGCTTGGCCTTCCAGCCGGTCGTTCGGTCGAAGTCCACCGCTTCGAGAGCGCGCGCGGCGTAGGCGGGCGAGAGTCCGGGTTTATAGAGCTTGCAGACCGACGCAGCCAGCCGCGTCATGTGTGAATCGGGCGGTACGTCTTCGCATCGTCGGGCAGCGATAAGCAGCTCCGCTTCGATCTCTGGTTGCTCCATGCCCTTTGCGCGGAGCGATGAACCGTACGCGTGAAGGCTGCGATGCTGGACGCCCTTCGCAATGACTGCCGGCAGTACGAACGGAGTGTGTTCGCTTGGCCGTGATGTCTCCACAGTACCGCCATCGGTCGCCACCAGCTTGAAAAGCCAGTCAGGCATCGGTGCCGGTTCCAGTTCGTCGTCGATCCACTCGTACCGCTTGCCGCTTGGATGGATGGACGGCGCGACTACGATGTAGCCGTTGGCTGATTTGATATCTATGCCGTCGGCGAGTTTGTTTTTCGTGATCGGAGCGCCGGGAGCGCTGAATACGTAATGCCGCCCACCGCCGCCGGTGACGGCTTCAAGCGTGCCGAAGTCGTATGCATCGGATTTGGTGCTCAGGAGCGCCTCCAGAGACCGGTCGCCGCCGTGTCGGGGATCAACATCGAGAACGACGAAATCACGACACCAGAGACCAATGTTCGCCGTAGGCCATTGCGTCCACCAGCGCCGGATTTGGTCGGCGTCGATGGTGGCGTCCTTGAAGCCGTTCTTCGTCGCTGGCTTCTTGTCGCGCGGCCGCAATGGGAAGACGGGCCAGCCGCGCGCGGCGTAGGCTAGCGCCGCATCGAGCATATCGGGTGTAGTCGTCGGCATGACCCCCGTCGCCGCGCTCATACTTGCGCCTCGCCGCGCTTGCGCGCATGATCGGCGATAGCATAAACCGCGCTCGCGGCCGCTTCGACCTCTTCGGTCGTTGCGAACCAACGGAGCATATCGAACCCGGTTTGAAGATGCCGGAACGCCTCGCGGCGCGCGCGTTTTCGATACGACGCGGATCGCGGATCGCTGGCTGAAAAACGCTTTGCGTTGTCGCTCGGTTCCGAAGTC
>VFZQ01000813.1 GCA_016871135.1 Acidobacteriota bacterium
GGTCACGGCGCCGAATGATTGAGAACGGGGCAGAGAAAACCGGAATCTGGAGCGGCTTCAGCCGCGTCCTGCGACTTTCAGTCGCCCATCGACCCCACCGCCTTTAGGCGGTGGTTGTTCAGTGTCGTGGCTCGACAAGCCTTGATCGTAACATCAATAACGCACCGTTTCGAGAAATAGACCCGCGGCCGGCGCGGTCCAAGCCGCGACGTCGAGATCGTTGCCGCGGCCGCGGAGGAGTTCGTCGACGTCTTCGGGTGCCAGTTCGCCAAGGCCCGCTTTCACTGTGACGCCGACGAGCCGCCGTACCATTCGCCAGAGAAAATGCGACGCGTCGATGCGGAAGAGAATCAGGAAATCGTCGGTGAAGACTTCGCATTGATCGACGACGACGATGGTCGATTCGCCGGGCTTCGAGGGATCTTTCTGCGCGAAGCGAGCGAAGTCGTGACGGCCTTGGAACTTGGCGGCGACGGTTTGCATCGCCTCAAGATCGAGCGCTTCCTTAATCCACCACACGTGTTTCTTATGAAACGCCGATTTGCGAGCGGCGATTTGATAGAGGTACGTTCGCGCGGTTGCGTCGTGGCGCGCGTGGAAATTCACGGGCGCGTCTTCGACTGAGAGGATCGACACGTCCGACGGCAGCGCGGCGTTCCACGCGGCTTGCAAACGTTCCGGTTCGTAGCGCGGATGGCGGCGATCGGTCTTGCGCAGTTTTACGTGCGCGACTTGCGCCAGCGCGTGAACGCCGGCGTCGGTGCGACCGGCGCCCATCAATTCGACCTCGGCTTGAAAGAACTCCTCGATCACTCCGCGCAGCGTGCCGGCGACGGTCCGTGCATTACGCTGATCCTGCCAGCCGCTGTACTTGGTCCCGTCGTACTCAATTGTCAGCTTCCAGGTTTTCATTGTGTCGAGTGGCACGTATCGCAGCCGTTGGGCGCTTTGCGGGCGGCGTGGCAAGACATGCATGCGGGCATCGCGATCGACTTCTCCTGGAAAAGGACTTCGCGCGTCGAGACATCGCCGTGGCATTCGGTGCAGGCGATCTTCGCTTCCTTGGCGTGCACGGTATGGCTGAACCAGATGATGTCGGGCAGATGATAGACACGCTTCCAAGGCACCGGTTCTTTTTTCGCCGCGTGGGCCGCGAGCTTTCGGATTTCGGGGCTGTCCTTCTTAATCGAGGTGTGACAGCCCATGCAGGTCGATTCTTTCGGGAAGGTCGCAAGCATGCCGTCGTTCGACGACGGAATCGGATGACACATCGTACATTGCAGGCCGAGTTCGCCCGCGTGCTTTTTGTGGCTGTAGGCGACCGGCTGGGCGACTGGATCACCCGGGATTTTTTCGTCCTTGGCCTTGTACTCGCGTTGTTGCGCGAGGCAGGCAAGCGCGATCAGCGCGCTAGAGAGAAAACGCAATATATTCATCGCTGGCAGGGGAACCGCTCTTGCCGCCGGCGGCGGCGATGACGACGTATTGCTTGCCGTTGGCCTCATAGGTCATTGGCGTCGCGAATCCGCCGGCGGGTAGTTCATACTCCCAGAGTATCGCGCCGGAGTCGGAGTCGAAGGCGCGAATCATCTTGTCGAAAGTACCTGCCATGAACACCAGGCCGCCAGCGGTGCAGATCGATCCGCCGTGCGACGGTGTTCCGGTTTTCTTGATTCCGCGCTTGGTCAACTCTTTGAACTCGCCGTTGACGATCCGCCATTTGAACGAGCCGTTTTCGCAATCGACGGCGGTCATGTAGCCCCACGGCGGTTTGATGCCGGGATAGCCTTCGTGATCGGTGAGCACAACGCGATCCTTGAGGACGTATTTGACCAAGGCGGTGGGTTCGGTCGTTTCCTTGAAAGCGATCCAGTTGGTGGATTCGTCGGAGCTACAGAACACTACGTTTCGTTTCGGATCGAAACTGCACCCGCCCCAGAGATTGCCGCCGCGAAAACCCGGATGGACGATGCCGCCGGTGATTGGCGCGGGGTGATAGAGCTTGCCCGACTCCAGCTTCTCGATCGTTTTCTTCACGTGGGCGTGCGCTTCGGGGCTGATATCGGTGATCCAATCCTCCTGCCATCCGATGCGAGACAGCGGCGGCGGCTTGAGCGGCTGCGGCTGCGATTTCGCGAGAACTTCACCGGGGATTTTGGAAGGCGGGACCGGATACTCTTCGACGCCGTAGACGGGCTTGCCGGTTTCGCGATCGAGAACGAAGAGGAACGACTGTTTAGTCGGCTGCACGACGGCGTCGACCATCTTGCCGTTCACCTTCATGCTGACCAGCGCGGGTTGCGCGGGCATGTCGTAGTCCCATATGTCGTGGCGGACGATTTGATAGTGCCACTTGCGTGTACCGGTGAGCGCATCAAGAGCGACCACGCAGTTGCCGAACAGGTTATCGCCGACGCGATTGGCGCCGTAGTAGTCGTAGGCCGGCGAGCCGATGCCGGCGATGACGAGGCCTCGCTTTATGTCGACACTCATGCCACCCCAGGAGTTCGTACCGCCGACAGATTTCCAAGCGTCGGCGGACCAGGTGTCGTAGCCAAACTCACCCGGTTGGGGAACGGTGTGGAAGATCCAGCGGCGTTTACCCGTCTTGGCGTCCCAACCGCGGATGTGGCCGGGCGCTTCGGGATAGGGCGTGTCACCGCCGCCGCCGCCTGTGATCACGACGTCCTTGTAGGCGACGACCGGGCTGGAGTGCCGGAACTGGAGGCCGGGCACGTTGTGATCA
>VFZQ01000814.1 GCA_016871135.1 Acidobacteriota bacterium
AGGAAGAGTGCTGACACACTAGTTATATCGGCTGTTTGAAACAAAACATTAGTATGAGAGGGTTAGGAAAAATCCGAGGGAAGGGGAACAGGCTCGGAGCCGCGTTACCAGCCGTAACTTTCAGGCCCGCGGAGTGACCGGCAACCGCCACCGCTATCGTCTGGGCGTGGACATCGAGTGCTCCACATCGTATCTTGGTCGTTGCGGCCAACTTCTTTCGTGTGCGGCTCCGCGCCGTTTGGTTTTCACGAACCTCGCAGCGTAACCCGCGCTTCCGCGATTCGGCGGTTGGCCGGTCCAACACGACTAGTCAGAGGAGCCACCGATGATCCTTCTTCGCAGACGCCTGTTTCAAAATGCCGGCTGGCTGTCGATGTTCAACCAGTCCGCAAAGGCCGCGGCCCCAGCCGTGGGCGATCCGGAAGCGAGCCGCAAGGTGTACACGAAACTCGGGCTGCGCCCGATCGTCAACGCCGCGGGCACGTACACAACACTCGGCGGCTCGCTGATGCCGCCCGAAGTCGTCCAGGCGATGGACGATGCCGCCCGCCACTATGTGCCTATCAAGGACTTGAGCAGGGCCGTGGGTACGCGGATCGCCGAACTCACAGGCAATCCCGGCGCGCTCGTCACAACCGGCGCTGCGGGCGCGATCTTCGTCGGCACCTGCGCCTGCATCGCCGGCGACGACCCCGACAAAGCCAAACGCCTGCCGTTTACCGACGGCATGAAGAATGAGGTGATCGCGCAGAAGCTGCACATCACAGGCTGGACCCGGCAGTGCGAAGCGGCCGGTGCGCGGCTGGTTGAAGTGGATCACCGCGACGAGATCGAGCGGGCCATCAACGGGCGCACCGCGATGATGTACTACCTGATCGCCGACCGCCACTTCGGCAAGCATCGCGATCAGCCCGATGCCCCTGGCGCCCGCGTGTCCCTCGCCGAGTGTGTCGAAATCGCGAAGAAGGCGCGCATCCCGCTGCTTGTCGATGCCGCCGCCGAACTGCCGCCTCACGAAAATCTCAACGGCTACGTCAAGATGGGCGTCGATCTGGTCTGTTTTAGCGGCGGCAAGGGTCTGCGGGGGCCGCAAAACGCGGGGCTCCTGGTTGGCCGTAAGGATCTCATCGAGATAGCCGAGACCTTCCAGAGCCCGTATTCCGGCATCGGCCGCGACCTGAAGATCTCGAAAGAAACCTACATCGGTATGCTCGCAGCCGTCGAACGTTACGTCAAGCAGGATCATGCCGCCGAGTACGCGCGATGGCAGGCGCAGGCCGACTATATGCTCGCCGAGATTCGCAAAATCTCCGGCGTCACAGCCGACTACGTACCGAAACACATCACCAACCATGTGCCGCGCATCTGGTTCCGGTGGGACGAGCAGGCGCTCAATTTCTCCCGCGAGGACTGCTTTAAGGCGCTCGACGCCGGCGACCCTCCCGTGGTGCCGCTGCGCACGCCGATGGGCGTCACGCTGGTGCCGTGGATGATGAATCCCGGCGAAGAGCGTATTGTCGCCCGCCGCGTCAGGGAAGTACTCGAAAAGGCGAAGGCTACGCGCGCCCAAAGGCGCTTCCGCACCGAAGCTGAACTCGCCGCCGATTTCGGCATGGACAATCCGATCGATGTCTGGCTCGGCGGCCATACCATTCACCAAGGTCTCGATTGATATGCTCTTTTCCCTACTCCTTCCAGCGCTTCCGCAGGCGCAGAGCTTCAAGTACGATCTGTTGCTGAAGGGCGGCCATGTCATCGATATGGCCAACAATCGCAACGGCGTGGCGGATGTGGCGGTGGCCGATGGCAAGATCGCCGCCGTTGCCGCCAACATTCCCGCCGGCGACGCGTTCAAGGTCGTGGACGTGGCCGGCCACTACGTCACACCCGGAATCATCGACATTCACGCGCACGTCGTGGGAGGCCGCGCCGAGCGGCCATCCTACCCGGCCGACCTCAACTTCTCGTCCGGCGTCACGACCATCGTCGACGCCGGCACCCATGGGGCGGACAACTTCGCCAGTTTCCGCAAGGATGTCGTGAACCACTCGAAGATCCGCGTGCTCGGGTTGGTAAATATCGTTCGCGCCGGCATGGGCAACGATCGCGAGCAGGATCCCAAGTTGATGGATCCTAAACTCTGCGCCGAAACGATCAAAGCGAATCGCGATATCGCCGTCGGGGTCAAGACCGCTCATTACTCGACCGGCCAGCCATGGGACAAGGAGCATCCGCCATGGGCCGCGGTGGATGGCGCCGTGCAATGCGGCAATCTCGCCAACGTGCCAGTGATGGCCGACTTCTGGCCGCGAGATGAACGTACCTACGATGACCTGATTCTAAAGCACATGCGCCCCGGCGACATCCACACGCACGTCTTTGCCCAGCAGTTCCCCCTGCTCGACGCGCAGGGCAAAGTGCAGAAGCACATGTACGAAGCCCGCAAGCGCGGCATTATCTTCGATGTCGGTCATGGCGCGGGCAGCTTCTGGTGGCGCCAGGCGGTGCCAGTGATCCAACAGGGCTTCTGGCCGGACTCGATCTCGACCGACCTGCACAGCGCCAATTGGAACGGCCCGGTGGTCAACATGATCACCACGATGTCCAAGTTCCTGGCGATGGGCATGCCGATGCACGAGGTGATTCGCCGCTCGACGGTGAACCCAGCGCGCGAAATCAAGCGGCCCGAGTTGGGCACGCTCACCGTGGGCCGCGAAGCCGATATCGCCGTG
>VFZQ01000815.1 GCA_016871135.1 Acidobacteriota bacterium
AATGCCCACCGATTCATTCACGTAGTAGTGCTTGAACTTCTGCTCGTCTTCGTCGATGCCGTAATCGACACGGAACACAACGATCAACCACGGCGCGTCTTCCAGAAACGGCTTGCGCCAGTCGGTGCCGAAAGGCTCGAGAACTTTCAACCACTCTTCTGGAAACCGGCGCTCGTAGTTCTCCTTCTCCTCGGCTTCGGCCGCGATGCGGATTTCGCGCTTGACGGCCGGGTCTTGCACGGCGACGAAGCGCCACGGTTGTTGATTGGCGCCGGAAGGCGCCGACGCGGCGATCGCCACCGAACGCTCGATCAATTCGACCGGCACGGGGTCTTTCGAATACTCACGCACGCTGCGGCGCGTCAGCATCGCCTCCTGAAAGGCACGGATATCGGAGAGGCTTACATCGAGCGGCTTGCGCCTAAAGCCCAAAGGCGTAAATCGCGGAGCGGGTTCTGACATAGAGACGATTGTCGCCGATTGCGGGCGTGGCGAAAACGTCGTCGTCCAACTCATTCACCTTCAATATTTCCCACTCTCCTCGCGCTTTCATCACGGAGAGCTTGCCGGCTTGCGAGACCATATAGACCTTGCCGTCGGCGGCCACGGGCGAAGCCCAATATTGTTCCAACGCCCCGGTAATGCGGCCCTGTTTCAAGACGCCGCCGTTCTTCGGGTCGAGCGTAGTCAGAACACCGCCATCCTTCACCATCCACAGAACGCCGTTGAAGTGCAGCGGCGCGGCGCAGTTAGGAAGGCTCTTGCGATAGCGCCATTTAACATGCGAGTTGGTGATGTCGCCGCGGCCGCCAAGTTGGATGCCCATGACCGAGTTCTGCGCCTGGCGGTGCAGCTTGACGAAGTTCCATTCCGCTTCGACAATCTTGCCGTCGTGATTGAGATCGTTTTCGAAAAAGCTGCGTTCACTCTTCATGCCTAGAGCGATCGCTTCGGGATGTTGCAGCGCGCCGTCTTTGTTGGCGTCGTTCTTGGCGATCACTTCGGCCCAGTCCGCGACCGCGGGCGGAGTCTCCGTATCGCCGCCGGTCTCCCACGAGTTCAAATAGAGCATGTCGCCGACGACAATCGGCGCGCCCTTCAACTGCCAGGCCATCCCGCCGGCCCACCACAGCTTCTTGCCGGTCGCCACTTCATAGGACGAGCTCACATACGCGCCGGGCACGATCAACTCGGCCGGTCCGTTCTTCGGCCGCCAAACCGATGGCGTGACGTAGCCGCGCGTGGTCTCCGGACGTTCGACTTTGTAACGCACTTTGCCGGTCTTCTTGTCGACGGCGATGTAATGGGAGTCTGTATCCTGATCGCAAACGATGATCGCAAGATCGTCGACGAGAATCGGCGAAGAGCCGTGGCCGTTGATATTGTTGAACGGCCCCATCGGCAGTTGCCACAGCGGTTTGCCTTCGACGGTGTAGGCAAGCATGCCGAAGTCGCCGAAGAAGTTGACGACAATCTTGCCGTCGCTCGCCGGCGTTGTCGACGCCGCGCTGTTCGTTTTCTGCATGACCTCCTTGCGTGGACGCGGAGACTCCTGCCGCCACAACTCTTTCCCGGTCTTGCGGTCGAGCGCGATCGTGTAGAGCTTCTCGTTCTCGATGGCCGAAAGGAAAATGCGCGGGCCGACAAGAATCGGCGAACCGTGCCCCGAAGGCGCCGCCGCTTTCCAGATCACGTTCTTCTGCGGGCCCATTTCAACCGGCAGATTCTTGTCGTTGGTGACGCCGATGGCGTTGACGCCTCGGTACTGCGGCCAGTCGGCCGCGATGGCGACAGTGGTGAAAAGGAGAGAAAGGGTGCGCATTAGTTCTGCTTGGCGAAACAGTAGAGATTTTCGTGAGTGCGGATGAAGACGCGGCCATCGACGAACGCGGGAGTGGCGTTGACACTTTCGTTGAGCGGATTGACGGAGAGGATCTCCCACTCGGCGCCCGGCTTCAACACCACAACCTTGCCTTCGTGCGAGACGACGTACAAGCGTCCGTCGGCGGCGACCGGCGACGAGAAGTAATCGCCCAGCGCCCCGGTGAGGCGGCCCTGCTTTAACACCTTGCCGTCGGCTGCGTTGAGCGCCGTGAGAATGCCGCCCTCCTTCATGAGGTAGATCACGCCATCGTAGAGCAGCGGCGAAGGAACATTGGGCAGCGACTTGTAGTAACGCCATTTCACGGCGCTGTCGGTCATATCGCCCCGCCCGCCGAGTTTGAACGCGTTGACGGCGTTGACAACGGCCTTGCGGCGTTGGTACATCTTCCAATCGCGTTCCTCGACGAAGCCCGTCCGATCGAGGTCGAGCGCGGACCAGTCCTTCGTCAAGCGGGCGTCGGCAACTTCGGCTTTCGTGAGCTTGCCGTCTTTGTCGGAGTCGCGGACCTTCAGAATGTCGGCAAAGTCGGGCACGTTTTCCTGCGCGCCTTCGTCGGAGCCGCCGGCCCAACCCAGGACATAGATCGTATCCTTGTCGATGACCGGCGTAGGCTTGAGTTGCCACGTGAGTTTATTAACCCACCAGATCGGTTCGCCGGTGGCGACCGAGTACGCGGTCAGCGCGTAGGAACCGGCGATGATGACCTGCTCGGGTTCGTTGGCCGGCTTCCACAACACGGGCGTCGAAAAGCCGCGCGTGAAATCGGAGCGGTCGCGGCGCCAGATTTGCTTCCCGGTGTCCTTATCCAACGCGACAAAAAACGATCCGCTCTCGGCGTCGATGTTG
>VFZQ01000816.1 GCA_016871135.1 Acidobacteriota bacterium
GTGGGGCCGATGCGTCGTCGTGGGCTATGCGTGTTAATGGCGCGGAGGCGGCCTTCACAAGTGTCGAGACCGAGTTGAAACCGGGGCCCGATACGCCCGTGTATCTATTTACAGTGCTGGCGCAAGGCCCGGAGATCGTCGTCGATACGCAGGCGAATGCGAAGGCGCGGGTGGAGTGGATGGAGGCGGTATCGGACGGCTGATCCTAGTTGCGGCGTCATTGGCGTGCCTGGCCGAGTCGCCGGTGGTGACCCCCGCGTGGGTCAAGGCGCAGCGCGAAGCGATCGTCGCCGAAGTGAGTTGGAACTCATCGAAAGACTACGACGCCGGGCACATCCCGGGGGCGATCCACATCGACACCGACGTCTTTGAAAACGGTTCGCCGCGCTGGCATCTGCGGCCGATTGCGGAGCTGCACGCGGCGATCGGCAAGCTGGGGATCCGGCCCGATTCGACGGTGGTGATCTACAGCGCGAAGACCATTGCCGCCGCGCGTGTGTGGTGGGTGTTGTCCTATGCCGGCGTGCGCGATGTCCGGTATCTGGATGGCGGCCTCGCCGCTTGGAAGCGCGCGGGGTATGCGGTGTCGACGACACCGGCGACGCGGCCGCCCGTGCAGTTCTTCGCGCCCACACGCGACGAATTACTGGCGACCACCGATTACGTCAAATCCGCGAACGGCGCGGTCCTCGCCGACGTTCGAAGCCCGCGCGAGTTTCGAGGCGATGTCAGCGGCTATTCCTATCTCGACGCCAATGGCCGAATTCCCGGCGCGGTCGCCGTCAACGACGCCGACGATTCGGCTCGTGTGTATCAAAACGCCGACGGCACTCTTCGCGATCTTGCATCGATCCGGGCACACTGGCAAGCCGCGGGAATTCTCGACGGCCGTGAGATCGTCTTCTACTGTGGCGGTGGCTGGCGATCGAGCCTTGCGTTCTTATACGCCCGCGCGATGGGCCTTCCCAACGCGCGCAACTACTCGGACGGTTGGAGCGCATGGAGTACGCTCTACGATCAGCCCGATGGCAAAACGTGGCGCCAGCGGCCGTCTGGAAATCCGATCGCGCAGGGCCAATAGCCCGGCTAGCTCACTGCACTTCTGCTGCGGCGCGCCGAAGCCGCGACCCCGAATCGATACGGCTCGGGCGCGGTCTTGCGACGAAGACAGTGGGGTGTCCGGGCTAGTCCTCTGAAAAAACCGACTCGATGGTTGTTTCAAACAACCGCGCGATCTTGAAGGCTAGCGGGAGACTTGGATCGTATTTACCTGTCTCAAGCGCGTTCACCGTTTGCCTCGACACTTCGAGCTGTTCGGCGAGATCGCCTTGCGACCAGCCCCGTTCGGCGCGCAAGACTCTTAGCCGGTTAGTCACGCCCGTATTTGCGCGCCTTCAGCCCGACGACAATGCCGCGCACGATTTCCACCGCGTAGAACCAAATCGGATTCATCGTCCATCCATATTGCCAGTTGACCGTTCCGAGGATCATCGTAGCGCCGACCAGGACAACAAAAGCGACCGCGATCGCCTCGAGATGGATCTGCCGTTCGAGTTCGTCGGCCTCGCGCAGCAGCATTAGGAACGATCGCCCGTAGAAGAGCGCGAACCCGGCGGCTGCCGCGACGTTTACAGGCACCATCAGGTAGGCGTATTGTTTACCGAACGGAACGCTGACAAATCCGTTCAATCCGCCAAGCAGCATCATCAGCCAGACGGTCGACATCAGCCGCCTTTCGTAGCGCTTGGTCGCGACCGTTCCCGGCAGTGATCCGGTCCACTGCGTGCGAAGAAACGACCACGATACGTCATTCGATTCGTTGTTCGTCACCATGTCTTAACTGTAAAGCAAGATTTACAGTTAGTCAAGTGTTATTTACAGGCGGAGAATTCGCTACGCCTTGATGCCGTAGATGCGGAGTGTGTTCTGCCACGTGACCTTGCGGAACACGTTGGCATCTGTGTACTTCTTTATCAGCGCCAGAGATTCGCGCGCCACGCAGCGTCCTTCCATGCGCTTGGCTTCGGGGTTGCCTGCCATGTTGATACCGGTGCCTTTGCCGTCGGGGCAGGGGCAATCGCTGCCGTACATGAGTTTGTCCTGGTGCCGCTTTAGAAACCCCGTCATGAACTCGGGATCGCGGAATAACGCGTTGTAGCCGGAGTTGGCCGACATGTCGACGAAGAAGTTGGGGTAGTCGGCGAGTAGTTTGTCGGTGACGCCGCCCCTCTTCACTTTGCCCGGCCGGTAGGCGCGTTCCTCGCGATAGTCGGCCGAGATGTTGGCCCAGACGGCGTCGGCGTGGCCGACAAACTTCGTCCTTGGATATGCCTTCAGCATCGTCGCGAAGTTCTTGAAGCCCACCGAGAAGTTTCCTTCGTTGGCGTAATGTTCGAACTCCTGAAAGTGCACCAGAATCGGCACGCTCAGTTCGCCCGCAAGCTCGTACATGCGCCGCAGTTCCGGGCCGTCGGCATTCACGCGAGACTTGATCTCGCCGAAGCCGATCGCGCCGGCTTTGACGGCGTCGCGTAGCGTCTGCTCGGCCTCGGGTTTGGTGATGTCGGCGCTGGCGGACCAGAAGAATCGCCCAGGGTGCGCGGCTTGCAACCTCGGCACCGCTGTCGAAACGGAACCGCGGGTCAACAGAATCGCGTGAGAGATCCCGGTCCCGGTCAGGTGATCCCAATTTGCCCCCGGATCGACGCGCATGTGGTGGTGAATGTCGAT
>VFZQ01000817.1 GCA_016871135.1 Acidobacteriota bacterium
TCAACCGCCTTCATGAAGCGTAAGCAAAGCTCCATGTCGACTTCGTCGGCGAGATACGTTGCGTGATCGACGATGTCCACGGCAGCCCTCGGCTTGATGCTGAGGCTTTGGATCAACGTGTTTTTCGGGCCTGAAGCCGCCGCTCCACTTCGGCCCGTCTCTCGGCCCAAAACTTGGCGTCTACGGGAATAGACTCTCCAGAGTTCAGCCCCTCCAAGAGGAGCCGCTCCAACTCGTCTTCCGGCGATTCCTCTTCCAGAATCATATTTTCGACATACCGATCAACGGTCAGCCCGGCGGCCTCGGCTCGCGCACGCAAGCGCTCTTCGACTTTGGGATCAAGCGTTATCGTCATAGGCTTTGCTTACCATTCTACTCGCGCCGCCCGGCAATGATAGACTTCTTTCGATGAAGCCCCTTATTCTATTGGCCGCGGCTGCCGCATTTGCCGCCGACTGGAAAATCGAAACCATTGCTGGGACCGGTGTGAAAGGCTACTCCGACACGCAGCTCAACAACCCCTATGGCCTCGCGATTGGCCCCGATGGCGCGCTCTATATTTGCGACATCGACAACCACGTCATTCGCCGTCTCGATCTGAAGACGCGCAAGCTGACGACCGTCGCGGGTACAACGAAGATGGGTTACGCGGGCGACGGCGGGCCGGCTACCAAGGCCGAGATGAATCAGCCGTACGAGATCCGTTTCGACAAGGCCGGCAACATGTATTTCGTCGAGATGAAGAACCACGTCGTGCGGAAGGTCGATCGGAAAACCGGCATCATCACGACAATTGCGGGCACGGGTAAGCCGGGCTTCTCAGGCGACGGTGGACCGGCGAACGCGGCGATGTTGAATCAGCCGCACTCGATTCAGTTCGACCCGTCGGGCGGCATGTTGATTTGCGATATCTTCAATCACCGCATTCGGCGCGTCGATCTCAAGACCGGTCTGATCGACACCTGGGCGGGCACGGGCGAGAAGAAGCCGACGCCCGATGGCGCGCCGCTGAAGGGCACGCCATTGAATGGGCCGCGGGCGATCGACGTCGACCCCGCCGGCAACCTGTATTTGGCGCTGCGCGAGGGGGATGCGGTGTATCGGATCGACTGGAAGGCTCGTACGCTGCATCATATCGGCGGCACCGGCGAGAAGGGTTTTACCGGCAACGGCGGGCCGGCGAAGATGGCGAAGCTGAATGGGCCGAAGGGCATTTCGTGGTCTCCCGATGGCGGCGTTTATTTGGCCGATACCGAGAGCCACACGATTCGGCGCATCGACTTGAAGACCGGCGTCATCACGACGCCCGCGGGCACGGGCGAGCGCGGTGATGGGCCGGAGACGTCGCCCGGTGAGTGCAAGATGGCGCGGCCGCATGGGGTCTTTATTGATAAGAAGGGCGTGGTTTATATCGCCGACAGCGAGGCGCATCGGATTCGGCGGTTAGCGCGATAAATCTGATGGGTCTCCGACGGGTTTTGCCAGCGGTTTTCGCTCTTACCGAGAGAGACCGTTTCTCATGAGTACACTTGACAGCCCCGGGGGAATCGCCAGCAGCCATCCGGCCGCGGATCCATTTCCAATCCTCCTGGCACCGTCGTCAGGGAAAGAGAAAAACGCGATCCGATCCGGCTTGATCCCGGTCGCCTGTTGGAAGTTGAACGATGTCCGGTTTGCGTTTGGGTCTTCCTTTGTATTGCCCGAAAGCCGTCCGGAATTTGTGGAATTGGCGGCGCTGCGCAAAGAACATCCGGGATCGCCGCTTTCGATTTTTGGGCACGCAGACCCAGTCGGCGATGATAACTTCAACAAGAGTCTGAGCGGCAATCGGGCCGAGGCAATTTATGCGGTTCTGGTCCGCGACGTGGCGATGTGGGAGACGTTGTATACAACCACCGGATCGGCCGAGGGGTGGGGCCAACCGTCGATCCAAGTGATGGTAAACGCGCTTGGGCATCCCAACGTTGCCAGCTTTCAGTCGAAGGCAGGCCTTAATCCCGACGGCGTAGCAGGACCGATGACACGGGCGAAGCTCTTTCCCGCGTACATGGACTTTCTGTGTCCGGAGAAACTGAATAAGTCTGAGTTTCTATCTGGCGGTCAGGACGCAAAAGGCAAAGGCGATTACCAGGGCTGTAGCGAGTTCAATCCGGCAATGGTGTTTTCGAAGGCCGAGGATGGGAGCCTTGGCAAGCCGGAGCGAGATAGCGAGAACCGCGTGAATCGCCGCGTTATGGCTTTGTTGTTTCGTGCCGGTTCGATTGTTCCGCCGGCGAAGTGGCCGTGCCCTCGAAGCAACGAGGGAGCCGATGGTTGCCGGAAGCGGTTCTGGTCGGACGGCGAGAAACGGCGGGCGCCCGGAGCGTCGCGTCGCGAGTTTGCCCAAACGAAAGACACGTTCGCGTGCCGGTTCTATCACCGGTTGGTGGAGCGTTCGCCATGCGAAGGGATCGATCCGGTACCGGTTCTCGACGAGGTTGGTCCGTTGCTCGATCAGGTAACGGGCCCGGATGCCGTGGCAGCGGTTGAAAGTGGCCCCACGGAAACGGAACGCTCAAACTTCGCCGGGACCGAATCGGCGGTGAAAGCCAAGCCGGCCAGTGCGCCCGCGGCGGCTGCTGCCGAAGGCGATACGCCGGGTTTGACGGGCCCCGACTTCGGATTCGTGATGGTCCGTAAGGACAAGTCGGTGGCCCGGCAGATTTTTCGTTTGGGCGTCGAT
>VFZQ01000818.1 GCA_016871135.1 Acidobacteriota bacterium
TTGGTCCTCGTCGGGTTGGATTCTGTTCTTGGCGGAACGTCTTCTAACCCTACCAGGACCTTGCCTCTCTTCTTTCAGAGCCTAATTTGGACAGGCGTGGTGCGCGACGGAAGGCGCCACCAGTCGCCGCGGCCCACGTTGTTCAAGAAATTACGAACGGAATCGGTGAACCGGGGCTCGGTGGGATCGGGGAGTTGAATGGCCCGTTGCAACGGCTCGTCGAAGCCTTCGACGAACATCGGCGTCTCGGTCATGGTCGCTGTCGCGACGGCATCGTATAACTCTTCGGCCGAGAGCCGGCGTGGCGTGTGCTTGGCGAAGTAGAGATCGTTGCTCGGCTTGTAGGCGCCGTCATACCGGCTGGAAAGTTGATACGCCGACGACTGCGCGATGAGGCGAATGATGGGTTTCAGCCGATAGCCGCCGCGGATGAACTCGTCGGCAAGCGCTTCGATGAGCGCGGGGTGGGTCGGTTGCAGGCCCCAGGGCGCAGGCGGCGGGTTCTTGGGGTCGAGCCGGGCCATGTCCCAACCGAAGGGCGGATCGACGATACCCGCACGGAAGAATCTGACCCAAAGGTAGTTGACGGCGGCGCGCGCGAACTGGCGGTCATTCACGACGATGCGCGCGAATTCGCGGCGCCACGCGCCCGACGACGGCTCCTCGCCAGTGAACATGTACTGCGGATCGAACGTGCCGATCCGTGTTGGGCGGGAACCTGGATTTTGCGGATTCACGACACCGTGGTAGCTGCCGGTGGGCAGATCGGCGATGATTCCCTTTCGCTGTTGATTAAAGGCGTCGACGTTGACCTCGGTGACCTGCATGCGCGAGAAGAAGGCCGAGAGGCGCATGAACTCTTCACGGCGGCGAACGGATAAGTAGAGGTTGATCGGTTCGAGGTGGCGGCGGCCGTCGTGGCAGGAGACACACTGCGTTTGGACGCCGAGGAATTCGGTGGTGATTTCGTTGGTCAGCGTGTCCCAGGTGTCCTGGATCGGATCGCCCTGTTGGACGCCGCGCATGATGAAATTACCGGGGCCTTGACGGTGAGTGTCGCCGGTTGCAGTAATGAGCTCGGTGGCGAAGGCGTTGAACGGGCGATCGTCGGCGACCAGGCGGCGGAGGTACTGATGAAAGAGATTGCGGCCCGGAATGCCGATCAATTGATAGTACGCGCTGGTGACCTGAAAGCGATTGCCGAAGTAGAGCGTCCAGTAGTCGACGTAGGCCGGCGACTTGAGCAGCTCTTCGATGACGTCGGCGCGTTTGGTGGAGGATCCCGACGCGAGGAACGATTGCATGCGCGCGACCGAGGGAATCTGACCGGTGAGATCGAGACTCACGCGGCGCAGGAATTCGGCGTCGTCGGAGAGCGGAGCCGGCTCGACGCCGTCGGCCGACATCTTGCGGAAAATGTGGTCGTCGATAAAGTTGGCATATGCGGGAAGCGCGCCCCGGCGCGGTCCGGCGGCACGCGGCATGGCCGCGAACGCAGATTCGGATTTGAGGCTTTGTTGCAGCGCTTCGCGCTTGCTGGCCGAATAGACGGGACATCCCGGATCCGCGGCGGTCGCGGCTGCCGCGGCGAGGACGATCGCGGGACGAGTTTCATGGTGATTCGCCGATGAGGGAAGTGTACACCAATCGACAAGCACGCACAATGGGCCGCGTGGACTTAGAGGGGGGTGGCCCGACGGAGGGCGTTTGGGCGGGTACTCCGTCGGGCCGTTTTGGCGCGCAGGGCGGGTGGGGGTCTGCGCACCAAACTGAAAAAATCTTGCCGTCCCGGAGGAACGTCCCGCCACAAGTCTCTACTATACACGATTGGGGGGCGGTTACAAGTGGGAGTTTATTTGAGGTCCGCGGCCCAGTTCACCACCACGCGGTAGCCGTTTTGATCGCCTCGACTCGCAAGCTCCTCGGCGATCAGAAAACGCTGCCCGTCCGCCGTCGCGGCGAAAGTGTTAAAACCGTCAAGGATCCAGCCCGCCTGCGCTGGAAACAGCAGCTTCGGAACGGACGCGGCCAGGTTAGGCGATGTTCGAATTTCCGCGCTGAAAATCGAACCGGCGCCGTTCGCGAAAACGAGCTCTTTACCGTCGCGGCTCCATAGTGGAGCAGTTCCTCCGCCAGCCGAGACCTTTCGTTTTTCGGCGAACGACGGAAACGACGCGACATAGACATCTCTCCCTGCCGCCTCGGTCGAAGAATATGCCAAATGCCTGCCGTCGGAGGACAATCGAAGATGGCTCATCGTGTATGGAGTATCCAAAAGCAGACTCGGCTTCGCGTCGGGCCCCGGTTTGAACAACGAATGACGGCTATTCGAGATGTCCGACACAAGCAGCGTGGCCCTATCCGGCATCCACCCCCTTGCAACCAACGGTTGCGGCGCCAATGGAGTGGACTTCCCCGAATTGACAACCACTTCCACGATCCCGCCGTTACTTTCGGTGAGAGCGAGGCGCTGCGAATCCTGCGACCAGACCGGTGGGTAGGGTCCAGACAGCGTTCCCCCGCGAGTAAGACGGGTGACCGCTTCGGTGGACAGGTCCACAACCCAGGCGTCTGATCCGGCTGAACCGCTTGACGAACCGTCCATATAAAGCGCGAGGCTCTTCCCATCCGGGGAAACGACGGAATGAAACCATTCCCCCGGCTTTCCGAGCGGAGCGATGCGCCGGCCGGAGCGATCATACCAGGCGAGTTGGCGAA
>VFZQ01000819.1 GCA_016871135.1 Acidobacteriota bacterium
TTCGGCGAGCGCGGTTTGCCGACGCGAGAGCACGAGGGCGCCGAAGGTCCGACAACGCGCCCGACGCGAGTCGTGGCGCTGCGGAACGTTTCGGTTTTGCTAGCGCGGTTGCTGGTGCGTCGGTCGCCGAGCGCAACCGAGAGACGCCTGTGGCGTCTCGAGGCGCTCGGGGAAGAAGCGAATAGCGACTGAC
The DNA here is from genome assembly GCA_016871135.1 of Acidobacteriota bacterium. Lineage (GTDB taxonomy): Bacteria > Acidobacteriota > Terriglobia > Bryobacterales > Bryobacteraceae. The sequence goes on from VFZQ01000819.1 coordinate 194, forward strand.
GAGCGCGACTCAGACGAACCGCGACGTTCACGCGCTGGACTTCGCAACGGTCTCAGGGGTTCGGGACAGCGGAAGCGAACTGGAGTGAAGCTGGACTACGAAGTAGGGAAGCGGCACGCGAGAGCGGAGCGGAAACGAGGGAAATCGTCGGTATCGATTCGCCGCGGACGCAGACAAGGCGAATCGATATGGCTACGGGTTGGCGGGAGGGGCGACGGCGACTTCCAAAGTCGCTCGCCCCAGGCGCTCCCCGGCGCCGAGCGGAATCAGCCAACCCGTAGCCAAGACGATCGAGCGCGACGTAGTCGTCGCTCGCCGAGGACTCCAGGGGCGAACCCCGGTTGACGACCGTTTCTCTTACGACTTGGACTTGAGAGCGCTCTCTCGCCCGAAATAGAAGTAGCGATTGATCGCGCTCGCGCGTATCTTCGCGGTTTGGCCGAAATCTTTCTCCCGTAGGGTCTCGGACGCGAACGAAGTGAGCGAGAAAGATATCGGGCAAAACTTATATTTCTCGGCGGGTGCGCTCGTATTGCTCTGGACTTCGTAGTGCGCCCGTAGGCCGGCCCGACCCACTCTGCTCGTTATTCGTTTCCGGTTTCCGCAGCGAGCGAAGAGCCGTGCGTGAAGCGCCTTGGCGCGACCCAGCACGGACGACGAAATCAGTCGGTGGCCGCGTAGACGCAGTAATCTCGGCGTGCGAGATTGTGCTTCGTCACTCGAAGCCTGCGGAGAGGACGCAGCACAACCCGGAAGCGGACTCCCCAGTCCCTGGGGAGAGTACAACCGCTCGGTTGTACGGCGGGGGCGAAGTCTCGATGACGGGAACCGTCAAGACGAGAGCGAACTTACCCGTCAGGGGTAAGCAAGCAATGTTACTGCGAAAGCCGTAACTTTTGCTTGGCGTATTACGTCCGCGTCACAGCGGACGCTCGAGCGAGCGTCACGTGGAAACGGACAGAATAACGAGACCGAACGTAACCCAGCGAAGCCGTAATCTGGTTCGACGACCGGTTTTCGCGTTCGGTTACACGGTCCGCCTTGAGAAGAGTTCATTCTTCGAGAGGTGGCCGTACGACGCGTTTCGTAGTCGCGAGCCACGACGATCGAACGACCTTTCGCAGGGCATGCCGCGCAGTGGCCTGCCCCGACCCGAAAGGCGGGGGTTTGTTCGCCGAATGCGTTTCGCGCCTTGAGGCGAACCCCGTCGTCGTGGCGTCTCGTAGGCGCGACACAGGAACGCGAGCGAATAGCCGTCGTCAGGAACTGCAATGCGAACCAGATTGCGGTAATCATAGAATAAATCGACGCTCGCGTCGATTTATTCGAGCCGAAGTTACGTACCGGAGGGTAGTAACGAGGTGATTACGGGTCGTATCGACGAAGTCGTGTACGGTGAGGGGGCTTGGACTGAAGAACGACCGAACGCGTTCGTATCGCCGTTTCGTTTCGCCAGAAGAAGGACGGCCGTGCGTGGAGCGCTCCGGCGCGACTCAGCACGGGCACTTTCGTGACGGCCGCGTAGTGGTAGGCGAATTCTCCACGGGACGTGGACGAGTTCGCCGTAAGCACCCAGCGGACGACGGACGGATTCGTCGGCGAAACGACAGGCAGGACGAACGGTCAGCGTACGCCACGGACGCGTCGCTGCGGGTATACCCGAAGTTGCGTCGCCGAAAGAGCGCACGCGACCAAGTCACGACGAGAGGATCCACTGATCCGATCTTCGTGCGCGAGCGAGCGAAAGGTTTTCCCAAAACCTAGCGCTGCGTGTCGGCGCTCTCGGCGTTCGTTCGTAGTCGCGATCGTCGCAAGACGAGTCCGTCAGGCGCGACCCAGAACGAAAGAAACTCGGGCATCCCCGCATCGCCGCGCATCTCGCGGTCGACAGACCCGAAGGGCTGTCAAGCCCGAAGGAGCGAGATGGTGGTGCACGTCGACCCTTTAGGGTCGTACGCTGGCTGACGTCGTTACTTCCTACGGTTTACCCCGCCCTGGACTTCGGAGCGACGCGTCGCGTAGAGACGGCATTCCTTGCCGTTGATGACGAACGGAATCGCAATGTGCGACATGCGGAGGTCTTCTTACCGTTGTAGACGTGGCGTCGGGCGTGGCTTACGCCGGAACCCGGGGGAAATCTTCCCGCCCGCACCGCAGGGAAGATTTCGTTCGGGCGGCCGACGGCATCGCTACCGGGAAGAAGACCGTAGCGATGTGCTCATGGAGATCGCGCGGTCGCACCTAGTGCGGTCCGCGTCGGTTCGTCTGGAGCGACGACGCTCTGGACTTCGTAGTGTTCTGGTTCTGGTTTTACTTCGTGATTCGAGGGCGAGCCGAGCGCTAGCGACGACGTTGTCGTCAATCGTGAGCCTACGGGACGCGAACACGAAGTGCCGAGCGTAAATGAGCGTCAGCGAAAGCGAGGGCGGATTGTGCGACGTATTTCCGTAGGAAATAGGGAGCGCAACTCACGATCGACGACGACGGCGGGCCGTGCTGGGAGCGACGAATCCG
>VFZQ01000820.1 GCA_016871135.1 Acidobacteriota bacterium
GATTTGTGTTTTTCGCGCTGTTGCTTGCGACGGCCGTGCGTTGGGTCCGCCGCCTGATACAGAATGCGATCTGGAGTCTGCGCAACCGCCTCCTGTTGAGTTATGTGTTCATCGCGGTTGTGCCCGTATTCCTGCTCGGCGTTCTCGGCGTACTTGGTGCGTGGATTCTCTCGGGCCAAGTGGCAGCCTATCTGGTCACGCAAGCATTCAATCAGGATCTCGAAATACTGCGCGGCGCCGCGGAAGGCACCATGATCGCGCTCGAACGCGCCGGCTCGCCACAAGCTATCCGCTTTGTCGAGTTGGCAAACGGTCGATTTCCGGGTATTCAGTCGGCGATCGACGACGTTACCAATGGGAACGGTTTCCAGCTCGATCATCCCCGGCAGGAGATGAAGGGTATCGTCCTTAAGGAGGGGATGCTCTTCGCGGGGGTATACATTCGCCGCGGCGATCACAGGGTCACCTTGCTCGCGCCGATCACCAAGGACTATCTACAGGACCTCGTGCCGAACCTTGGTGAAATCACGCTCGTCGATTGGTCCAAGAATCCCGGCGCATCGCGCCGCAAAATGAATCTGCACTCGTTCCGGCCGCGACGCGACGACACACCCGTCATCGCGCAAGCCGTCAACGCGCTCGACTATGAAGTGCTTTGGGGCATGCCACACGCCATATACGATTGGGCCGATCCAACGGCGGAGAACGAAGCCTTGCTCGGTGTTCGTACCCGTATCTCGCAAGTCGGCCGCGTGATCTATTCGCAGAAGGCCGACTGGGATTCGGCCTGGCAAATTTATCTGCTTTACGCTGTCGGGATCGCGTTTCTGTTCGTCGAATTCGTCGCGCTGTGCATCGGGATCGCCGTTACGCGTACGATGACGCGAGCGGTGCACTATCTGCACGAAAGCACCGAGCGCGTGCAGGCTGGCGACTTCACCTATCGGATTCCGGTGAAGGGCCATGATCAACTCGCCGAACTTGGCCACAGCTACAACGAGATGATCGGAAACCTCGACCGGCTGTTGAAAGTAGCGAAGGAAAAGGAGCGCCTGCAAGCCGATCTCGACATCGCCAAGGAAGTGCAGGAGCAGCTCTACCCGCGTTCGGTTCCGCGCGTCGAGGGATTGCGAATCACCGCGAAGTTAAACCCCGCCAAGTCGGTCTCGGGCGACTACTACGACTATCAGAAGGTAGACGATCACCACGTGACGATCGCCATCGGCGACGTTTCGGGCAAGGGTATCAGCGCCGCGATTCTGATGGCCAACGTGCAGTCGGCGATGCGCGCGCAGTTGCGCGTCGCACAGCAGACCAAGTGCGACGTTGATCCCGCCGCGATGGTGTCGCAAATCAACAAACACCTGGAAGCGAACACGACCGTCGAGAAATATTCGACCTTCTTCTTCTCGGTCTACGATGAGCGAACCGGCGCCCTGACGACGACCAACGCCGGGCATCTGCCGCCAATCTTGATCCGCGGCGGCGAAGTGATCCGGTTGGACGTGAACGGCATGGTGATCGGCATGTTCGCGCATGCGCAATATGACGAGAGCACCGTCATGCTGCATAAGGGCGATCTGCTGCTGCTCTACACCGACGGCATCACCGAAGCCGAGAACGAGTACGGCGAGATGTGGGGCGAGGAGCGCATGATCGATGCGGTGCGGCGGTCCGCGCACAAGTCAAACGAAGAGATACTCGATGAGGTTTTCGCCGAAGTGGAGCAGTGGACGTACTCACCCGACTCGGCGGATGATATGACGATGATGATCGTGAGAAGGATCTAGATGGCGCGGCGACGGCAGTCCGACGCCGAATGGCGGCGATTTAAGCGCCGGCTCGTGCAAATCGTGATCGCACTATCGGCGGTCGTAGCGGCCGGAGCGGCCGGATTCATCGCCTTTGCCGGCTACGAGCCGCTGGAGGCGGTTTACATGGCGCTGATCACGATCACGAGCATCGGCTACACGGAGATCGCACCGCTTGGCCGGGCGGGCCGCATCTTCAACATGGTCTACATCGTCATCGGTGTAACGACGATGCTCACGGGCCTGGGCGCGCTGACGCAGGCTATCATCGAGCTCGAACTCAGCGGATACTTTCAGAAGAGACGGAGACGTCGTGTGATCGAAAATTTAAAGTCGCATTTCATCGTGTGCGGATACGGGCGCGTCGGCCGGAGTTCCGCCGAGGATTTAAAGAAGGCGGGTGTGCCGATCCTGGTGGTCCATAAGAACGAAGAGCGCTCCGAGCGGGCGATCGAAAACGGGTTGCTCGCGGTCGCGGCCGATTCGACGCGCGACGAAGTGCTGCGGGAGTGCGGCATCGAGCGTGCGCGCGGTTTGATCGCGGCGCTGGCTACCGATGCCGACAACACCTACTTGATCCTTTCCGCGAAGGCCATGAATCCGATGCTTCCGGTGGCGACGCGGGTGAGCGAAGAGGAGTCCGAACGCAAGTTGCGCCGCGCCGGCGCGGACGTTGTCTTCGCGCCGTATTCGATTACGGGCCAACGGCTTTCCCAGTCGCTTCTGAAGCCGCACGTTAACGAGTTCATCGACTTCACCACGGGCAACGACATGGGTCTCGACGTGCGCATCGAGCAGGTAAGAGTCGCGCCCGATTCCGAATACGTCTCGAAGTCGCTGCGTCAGGCTCAGTTGCGCGCCGACCTCGGCGTGATCGTGCTTGCCATCCG
>VFZQ01000821.1 GCA_016871135.1 Acidobacteriota bacterium
GACAGTCAAGTCCGCCTTCGAGCAGAAACGGCTTGCCCGAGTTCAACGCGCCGGCGAACTTCGCGGCGAAGTTGTCGAGCAACCTCGTCTTCGTCGATTCCGATACAGCCTCGGGATGCTTGAGAACAACTCCAGGCCGCGCGCCGTTCTTGAACAGGCTCGCGCCGTGTTGCGTCATCGCCAGGTCAAGCCCGATGCCCTGCTTCGCGAGCTTGACAATGCTCATGCCGACGATGCCGTCGAGCGACGGTCCGCGAACGTGGAGCACCTCAGAGTATTCGAACGTGCGACGTTCGCCACCGATCCACGCTTCATAGACCAGTGCGCCGCCCGCGTTCTTCACGGTGACGGCCGTCGGGTCCAACGGCCACAGCGCCGCGACACGCCCGCCGCGATCGCGCTCGATGACGTTGTACGAATTTCCATGCAGCGCGACGTGCGACACCATCAGCGCGCGCCACTGGTAGCTCGTCATGTAGGCGTTTGGCCGGTCATGCAGAATCGAGTACAGCGGGTGTTCTGGCGCGCGTTCCTTGCCCTTGTCGCTGCGCCGGTAGACGTGAAGCGGTAAGCTCGCGACGGACTCGCTCAAGAGCCGCACGCACGCCGCGACGGTCGAAGAGGCGAGCGCCGAAGCCGGTGTGACTTCGACGCCCGCGTAACTCGTTTCGACGCCCAGCGATTCCTTCAGCCACGTTTCGGGCCGCGCCAGGCCGGACTTACGGACCAAGCGGTCGAGGAATTTTCGAAGCATGCGAACCTCGTTAGCTGATGCCCGAAAGAACGGCGAACGCCCGGCCATTGATCGGCATGCCGTCGCCGCGCCAGACAGCACGAATCAGGCTTTGATCCTTGAGGAAGGCGGTATCGGCTTCGCGGCTGATTTCAAGACGAATCTGCGAGCGCAACCCGATGAGGTATTGATCCCACTGACCAACCACGGCCACAGTGTCGCCGAGTTGCTTGGTGACGAATCGCTGCATGTTGGTGAAGTCCGCCGGGGGGACCAGCTTCGTTTCATCGGAAGCCAGGCCGGTGACCAGCTTCGCCAGCTTCTTTCCGGTCGTCGGAGAGTACATGGCCGCGTTCGGCGAATAGTTGTAGCCTCGGCAAGCGAAAATTGCGTCGAGGAATTCGTCGTAGTTCGCGATCGTTCCAACAGCCGGAACAGTGTTGATGTCCGAGCCGTTGACAATGCCCAGCGGTTGACCTACGCCGGTTCCGAGCAGAGCCACGCGGTCAAGTTCGAGTGCTATGGCCGATGCAATCGTATTTTCGACGATGGTTTGAACGTTCGCCGCGTCTTCCATCAGTTCATTCGCGACCCGCACGAGACACGCCATTTTGTTCGCGGAAAACTGGAGACGCCCGAAGGTCATATCGGTTTCGGTAATCGTCGCGTTCTCGGCGAACCAGCCGGGCGTGGGATCGGTCATGACGCGCGCAATGGATAGCGTCGATGAAGTCATCGGGATCGTCCCCGCGCCAGCTTGAACGACGTAGCTCTTGTTGCGGGCTAGGTCGATGACTCGATTCGCGAGCGGTTCAGGAATCAGGAAGCCGCCAGCCGATGCGATCGACGACAGAGTCGCCTTTCGTTCCATGTCCGCGCCGCTCCATTCGCCCGTTGCGATGCCGCGAACAAATAGGCCAAGGTTCAACCCTTCGAGTTCGGATGGGTATGTACCCTTGAAGTGATCGGCGAAGGATTGGTTGCTCTTGAGCACCAATTCCTCGCGCGGCTCGCCGGTCTTAATGCCGGAGAGAAACGCCTTGCGGCCTCGCTGCGCGAAGTCGGCGTTGATCTTTTCGATATCGGACTTCAGCGCGGCCAAGCGGCCCTTCTCTTCGTCCGTCGGGCCTCGGCCCTCATCGGCGAGCTTGGCAATAATGCCCGACATCTCGCCTTGTTTCGTCACCAGAGCTTCGTATGCGCTCATGGGAACCTCCGGCGTCTCACGACGCGTACACTTATACTCTACAACAGAAACAACTTTATAGTTCAATGCAGTTGGCGAGGATATCTTCGAGCCGCCGCTTCACGCCCAACCGCATCATTACGCCGGTCGCCATGATCGCGGCGACGATACCGTCGATGCGCTTAGTAGACTTCAAGCGGTCGGGCTTCGCGGGCTTAACGTTGCCCGCCGGATCGGACTTGATCGAACAGCACGCCGCTTGCCATGCGAGCAGCGGACACGCGCCATGCGCCAGCGTGCGAGACACAACGAACGACTCGAATTCCTTCGTCGGCGCGCTCAGACTGCTAAATCCTTGGCCCATCTCGATAACTTCAAGCCCTGCTTTTTCGAGTTCCGATTGCACCATGTCCGCGCCCCATCTGTCGAAACCAATCGCGCGAATTCGCCACACTTGCGCGAGTTCCTTGATGCGGTCGATCACGACGCGCTTAGCGACCACGCCGCCCGGTATCAACTCGATGCGGCCCTCGCTTGCCCAACGGCGATACGGCACGCGGTCGCGCAATTCGCGCTCTAAAATGCCATCGGCCGGAAGCCAGGCCCAGTGGCGAATGTAGACGCGGCCCTCATGCGGAATCGCCAGCGCGAACGCGGTCAGGTCCAACGTCGAGGAAAGATCGAGACCGCCGAATGCTTCACGCTCTTGCAGCGCCGCGTCAGAGATCACAGCGCCACACTCGCGCCATGCGTCGAGATCGAGCCATGTCGTTTCG
>VFZQ01000822.1 GCA_016871135.1 Acidobacteriota bacterium
CGTTAAAAAGGCTGAAAAATCACCCGAATCGAGCGTGGCGCGCAAGCCGCAAGCCGTCGAGACCACAACCAAGCCCGAAACGGCCGTCACGGAGGTCCGCAAACCCCTTCGCCGATGAGTTATGACGCCCAAATTCCGCGCAAAATCTCCTCGCTGTCCACCGAGCGCAAGTCTCACACACCCGAAGTGTCTCTAGAAATCGAAGAACTCCCCTTTCAGCCCGACCCCCTCCAACAGCAAGTCCTCGACTCCCCCGCCAAACAACTCCTCCTCTGCTGTTCGCGCCAATGGGGCAAAACCGCCATCATTGCCCTCAAAGCGCTCCACTTCGCGATCAACAATCCGAAGGCCCGCATCCTCATCGCCAGCGCCTCGCTCCGCCAAGCCTCCGTGCTTCTGGACCACATCGTCGACTACACCACCGTGCCCACTCGCCGTGGCGACAAACTACTATTCCCCAACGGCAGCCGCATCACCGCCCTGCCCCAGGCGCCCAAAACCACCCGCGGACTCACCGCGCACGTCCTCATCATCGACGAAGCCGCCTTCGTCGACGACGATCTCTTCGAGTCGCTAACCCCGGTCCTCGCCTCCACCAACGGCTATCTCTGGGTCCTCAGCACCGCCGGCGATCAACGCGGCTTCTTCTACCAGATCTACTCCAACCAATCGCCCGATTGGCACATCGTCAAAGCCACAGCCGACGACTGCCCGCGCATCACCAAGGAGTACCTCGCCCGCGAGCGCGTGCTCCGTGGCGAACAGCGCTACCGCCGCGAATACTTCTGCGAATTCCAACACGGCCGCATTCAATTCACAAGCCGCGAAGTCGTCGAAGCCTGCTTCGACATGAGCGTCAAGGAAGAAAGGATCCACATCGATTATGGAACGTAAAAAGGAACACTTCATCGGACTCGATCTCGCGCAGCGTGTCGACTTCTCGGCCTATGCCATAGTCACAGCGACGACCCATATCGCCGACACGCCGGATCCCGTCTACTACCAGCGCGCCAAAACCGAACTCCTTCGCGTCCGCGACGCCGCCCAATGCCCGCCCGGCTTGGCCTATACGAAGATCCCTTCGGTGGTCTATCAACTCCGCTGCGCGCTCGGCTGGGATCTCCCCGTCACGCTCGCAGTCGATGCCACCGGCCCCGGCCTGCCCGTGGTCGAGATGATTAAGGCGTCGCATCCGCAGGTCGAGATCCAGTCCTACACCATCACGCCCGGCGGCGCCGGATTGAACATCCGCAAAGGCGGCCACACTATCGGCAGGCAGACACTCCTGTCGAACCTCCGCGTCGCGCTCGAAGCCCGAGTCCTCCGATTCCCCGGCAACCTCCACTGCCGCCACCAACTCCTCGAGCAAATCCTCGACGCCTCCATCGACGCGCCCGGCCGCGAGCACGACGACCTCGTCTTCGCACTCGCCCTCGGCGTCAACTCCGCCACCACCCGCAACCCGTCGCTGCTCAAGACGCCAATCACCTGAAACCGCCCCCCCCAAAGCAGCCACGCGCCAAATGTGATTCACTAGCTTCGATGAAGCTGAATCGACGTCAACTCACAAAAGCCGCTCTGCTCGGCTCGGCCGCCGCGCAGGCGCAAACCACAACCCGCATCACGCACGGCCCATTTCTAGGCCACTCCGGCCCCAATTTCTGCTGGGTCTGGGGACGCACCGAACGCGCCGGACAGTTCCGCATTCGCTACGGCACAAGCAAGGACAACCTCGATCAAACCACGCCGCCCATCACAACGTCGATCGATCACGACAACTCCGCCTGGTTCGAACTGAAAAACCTCAAGTCCAACACCCGCTACTACTACCAGCTCGACGGGAGCGACAAACCCGGCACCTTCAAGACCCACCCCGCGCCCGACGACTTCCGCCACCCCGACACGAATCCCCGCGGCCTCTTCAACTTCTCTTTCGCCTTCGGCTCCTGCGCGCAACAACGCGTCGATCCCGCCCTCCCCGCCTACCAGATGCTCAACAAACATCACGCGCCGAAGATGATGTTCAGCGTCATGAACGGCGATTGGCTCTACGAAGAGAAGCGCGAATATCCCGCCACCGAATGGCGCAAGCAGGTCGGCATCGACGAATCCCAAACGCCCCGCCTCGTCAAACTCAATCCCTCAATCACCGGTGTCTGGGAAAACTACAAACTCTATCTGGAACGCGGTGTCCCGCTGTCGGAATGGCATCGCAACGTCCCCGGCTACTTCACCACCGACGATCACGAAATCCTGAACGACGTCTTCGGCACCGGCACCGCCGGCATCAAATCGCGCGAGGCCGTGTTCCGCGATATCTCTCTGCAAGCCTGGTACGACTACATCGCCGGCAGCCACCCTCTCATCACCAAACAAGGCCTCCACTTCGGCGCCGCAACGGTTCAAGGTGACATCCTCACCGACAACGAAGCCGACTTCTCCAAGCTCGACAAATCCGAAATCTCAAATCTCCACATCCACTGGGGCGGCCAACTCGCCGGCATTCCGCCAGGGCAGAAAGCGCCCGCCGGAGATGCCAAAGCCGGCGTCTACTCCATCGTCGAATTCCTCGGCAAGAACCGCGTCCGCGTTACGCCCAAGCCCCCTGAAAATGGGGCCTGCACGTACTCCATCGGCCGATACAACTACGGCAAGTTTCGCTGCGGCAACGCCGAAATCTATCTGCTC
>VFZQ01000823.1 GCA_016871135.1 Acidobacteriota bacterium
TTGGCCGTGGCGGTGCGGCTACCCCCACGCAACGGCCTTACGATCCTCGCGAGTCTTAGGCCTTGAGCGCGCGCATTCTCTGGATCACCGACCGTTACCCTCCCGCGAAAGGTGGCATGGCCGTCAGTTGCGCGCGCCAAGTACGGGGGCTACGCCGGCGTGGCGTGGCAGTAGACGTCCTATTGGTTGGCACGCCGTTCGCGATGGACGTTCGCGTCGAAGAGCGCGACGGCGGTTCCGACATCTTCGTGCCGCACGATCCGGAATCGTCGCTCGCACCAAATCAGGCGTGGCTGTTCGTGCGCGAACGCCATGCACGGCGACCCTACACCAATGTCGTCGGCTTCGGCGCCTCCGAGGCCGGATATCACGCCGTGACTTTTGCCGCCTGGCTCGGCGCCCTGCCTTCGGCTGTCCTGGTGCGCGGGAACGATTTCGACCGCGACTGGTTCGTCCCGCAGCGCGCGGGCCTGGTGCGCGAAGCGTTCGAGCGCGCCACTGCCATCGGTGCGGTGACGGCAGAGAAGGTCGAACGAATTCGCGCGTTGTATCCGTCCAAACGTGTCGTGTGGACGCCGAACAGCGTCGACGCCGCGCGGTGGGAGTTGTTGCCTGGCGATGCCGCCAAACGCGATGAAGTCCGCGGCCTGCTCGGAGCGAACGGCGCGCGCGTAGTCGGTCTCTTTGGCGAATTGAAAGCGAAAAAACGCATTCCGTTTTGGCTGGAAGCGGTGCGTGACCGTGGGTTGCTCGATAAAATTCGGCTGCTGACCGTCGGCACGATCGATCCGGCGACGGCCGCGATTCTCGACGATCCCGCCGTCGCGCCGCGTAATCTGCGGTTGCCGTTTTGCCCGCCCGACGAGTTGGCCGGTCTGTACGCGGCGTGCGATTTCGTCGCGCTGCCATCGATGTTTGAAGGCATGCCAAATGTGTTGCTCGAGGCAATGGCGTGCGGCGTGGCGCCAATCGCTTCCGACGCGGGTGCAATGGCAGAGGTGATTCGCGATGGCGAGACCGGATTTCTGTTCACGGCCGAATCGCGCGACGCCGCCGGCGAGGCAACCGCGCGCGCGTTGGCGCTTGACGACGGCGCGCTCGCCACGATGTCGGCGGCGGTGAAGCGGCAGGTAGGTACGGAATTTTCTCCCGACCGCGAAATCGAAATACTTCTCGAACTGCTGTGAGCGGGCCGCTGATTTACTACGCGCCCGGCGCAGGTCTCGGACACCTAACGCGCGCGCTGGCGATATGCCTGCCTTTGCGAGACTTGGGCATCGATGCACGCATTGTCAGCGATTCGCCGTTCTCCGCCGGCATCGCGGCACTGGCGCGTTGCCCGGTAGTCGACATCGATGTACGGGTCGAGGCGGGCCTCGTGATCACCGATGCGTTCCCCCATGGCCCTCGCGACGAGTGGCGAAACACCAATACGCCGCTGCTTCACATTGCCCGGCGCCTGAAGATCCCCAGATCATTCGGAAAATTCATCGCAACCATAGAAGCGGAGCCGCTCGGAATTGAAGGTGCGATTACGCTCGACGGTCCGATCCGTCTTGCGCCGGATCGCATTCGCACTCGCGTGCCGCGCGCACTCGACCGCGATGGCCTGACGCTAATCGTTCACTCGGGGCCACCGGAAGAAGTCAATGCCCTGCGCGCGCTCGCCGATGAAGACGCCGTCGTCATCGGGCCCTTCGACGGCATCGACTATTACCCGGCGCAAAACTTGTACGCCCGAGCGCGCCGCGTCATCACGGGCGCCGGTTACAACGCCATGGCCGACATGTTGTGGCATCGCGACAAACACTCGGCGCTCGCCTTCGAGCGCAACTACGACGATCAACACGCACGGCTCGCGAACTTCTACACTCAGCCGGTGGACGGAACAATGCAAGCTGTCGAAACGATCACGCGCGTCTGGCGTGCTTCTGAATCAGGGCTTCGGTAATATCGACGCCAAACCCCGGTTTGTCGCTCGGATACAAATATCCGTCGGCGAATCGCGGCGACATCGCGGCCATGATATCGTTGCCCTTCTCGCCGACGCCGAAACTTTCCGCTAAATCGCAGTGCGCCGTGGCAAGCACGAAGTGCAACCCATACACACTGCCGCCTCGATGCGGGATCAGCGGCAATTGATGCACGCTCGCCAGTGCGGCGATCTTGCGCAGTTCCGTCAACCCGCCGCTCCAGGTAATGTCGGGCTGCAATAAATGCGCCGCTCGGCGCGCGATCACGTTTTCGAAACCGTAGCGCGTGTACTCGTGTTCGCCGTGCGCGATCTTCGTCGATCGCACCCGCTCGCACAACCGTGCATAACCGGCCATGTCATCGGGGTTCAGCGGCTCCTCGATAAAATATAGCTTCGCCGGCGCTAACCGCTCTGCCATCTCGATCGTGTAGTCGACGTTCCAGCGGCACAGCACATCGATCATCAATTTCGCGTCCGGCCCGATTTTATTGCGTGCGGCGGCGATTTCATCCGCGGCCCGATTCATGCCGGCGGCTCCTTCATGCGGCGACGAATCGATCGGCAGTTTGAACGCGCGGATGCCCTGCGTCACACCCATCTCGACGTTCTTGCTGGTCAAGTACACCGCGACCTTGTCTTTCGTCGCGCCGCCGAGCAGTTTATACACCGGCTGATTCGCCGCCTTGCCCGCGAGATCCCACAGGGCCAAGT
>VFZQ01000824.1 GCA_016871135.1 Acidobacteriota bacterium
TGATGTACGTCGCTCTGTCGGACGTTGCATTCACTCGGAGGCGCATCGGCAACGGCAACGATGTTCGCGTGGAGAACGATCCGAAAGCCGGCGGCGGTCTGTTCGCGTTGCGCGCCGATAACGGAGAGCGCATGTGGATGGCGCCCCCGGCGGTGTGCGGCGACCGGCCGTTGTGTTCGCCGGCGCAATCTGCGGCGGTGACGGCGATGCCGGGTGTGATCTTTTCCGGCGCGATGGACGGACACTTGCGCGCGTATTCGATGGGCGATGGCAAGGTGATTTGGGACTACGACACGGTGCGCGATTTCGTCTCGGTGAATGGCGTGCCGGCGCGCGGCGGCGGGATCGATGGCGGCGGCGCGGTGGTGGCGGGCGGCATGGTCTTCGCGGGGTCGGGCTACGCGCAGTTCGGCGGGATGCCGGGGAATGTGGTGATGGCGTTTTCGGTAGATGGGAGGTAGGATGGTCGAATGGTAGCCCAGCAGCAACAACAACAGCAGCAGCAGCAACAACGACCGCAACAACAGCAATCTCCCCGCGATAATCAACAACAGCAACAACAGCAGCAGCAACAATAGGCGGCCAGCCTAGCCCTCGCCAATACTCTCACCCCACAATGCGTTCACGTTTTCGACGACCCATTTCGATGCGAGGATCTCGGCGAGGCTTGTTTCAAACTCTTCGAGCGTCTCGGATTTGACACCGACGGACCCAGGTTCCTGGCTGCGCAACGTCACAGGGAAGACATTGGCGGATTGATACACCGTAAACACCCAGAAATGGTAGCGGCCCAGCGCGGGCGCCACGACGTTGAAGTGGACGGACAAGCTCGCATCTTTGCCATCGAAGATGATTTCGCCGCGCAACAAGCCTTTCGTTTTCTGGTACAACTCCTCGGCCTGTCGACGTAAAACCGAAATCGGCGTTCGAAGATTTCGTGGCGCCAGGGTTAGGGGCCAGAGATTCCTGCTTTCATCGCTCATGGTGCTTCGTCTCCTGTTGCGTGAATCTGAAAATAAATGGGTAAGTGATCCGACATGTCTTCCCTCGGACGGCCGTTATGGTCGACGAGGGACTCCGTGCCGGCTGACCGTAGCACGGAGAGTTCGTCGTCGCGAAATGCGTCGAGCATCGCCGGTGTGAGAATGACATGATCGAGCGTGTGCCAATAGTAAGCGAGCGCGTCGCCGCCGCCCGCGTAATAGTGGGTGCCGAGCGACTCGCCGCCCCAATGGCGCCACATCGGGTTGTAAAGTTTCGGCTTCGTACGGCGGCCTATCGACCGCTCCTTTGTCGCGTCTGACCGCGACATTACGGCTTGAAGTCCGCGAAACGATGCGAGCCCAGGATCGCAGGGGTTCATGTTGAAATCGCCGCAGAGGACGGCACGGTTGTGGCGCTCGACGGCGAGCCAGTCGTCGAGGTCCTCTCGCATTTGATCCGCGAATTCTTCCTGCCGTCCCGGGTCGCCGTGCAACTTGCTTGGAGAATGAGCGGCCACAAGAACAAATGGAGCGTGCTTCCCAAGGCGCACTCGATAGCCATTCCAGCGCACTTTCCCGTTCGGCTTCGGAAGCACTTCGCAACGCACACTGCGCCGGCAATAGACGTGAACGACCGCGTCGGAGGGATGAACGGCCGAGAAGTCTGGTGCGCGGCGGTTCAGCACCGGAAGTACGCGGGGCTCCAGGAATGCCGACTCCGCGAACAGCAGTATGTCGAGCGGCTTCGAGGTCGCGAGCGCGTCAATCGCGTCCAGTACATTCGTGATCTCGATCGGTTTGCGCTCCCTCGCCATGCGCAGGTTCCAGAACAATATCGACAGCGGCTGCGCCATCGCTCATCCACCCATGCGGTTCAGACCGTCGAGCGCCGCGGTCTTGTAGCATTCGGCCAGCGTTGGGTAGTTGAACACCGTGTTGAGGAAGTAGTCGATCGTTCCGTTAAAGCTCAACACGGCCTGGCCGATGTGTACAAGCTCGCTGGCGCCCTCGCCCATGACATGCACGCCGAGCAATTGTTTCGTCTCCGAATGGAAGATGAGTTTCAGCATGCCGGTGTTGTCGCCGATGATCTGCCCGCGCGCGATCTCGCGGTACCGCGCCTTGCCGACTTCGTAGGGGATGTTGGCCTGCGTCAACTCCTCTTCGCTGCGGCCGACCATGGAGATCTCCGGAATCGTGTAGATGCCGTAGGGGAACAACGACGGCACCGACACCGCCGGTACGCCGAATGCATGGCACGCCGCGAGCCGGCCCTGTTCCATCGATGTCGACGCGAGGCTCGGGAAGCCGATGACATCGCCGACCGCGTAAATATGAGGCGCTTGGGTTTGATAGTGGGCGTTGACCTTGACGCGGCCGCGGTCGTCCGGCGCGAGACCGGCGTGTTCAAGCCCGAGTTTCCACGTGTTGCCCGTGCGGCCGATCGAGTAGAGCACCTTCTCT
Source organism: Acidobacteriota bacterium (assembly GCA_016871135.1). Classification (GTDB taxonomy): domain Bacteria; phylum Acidobacteriota; class Terriglobia; order Bryobacterales; family Bryobacteraceae. The sequence goes on from VFZQ01000824.1 coordinate 2,448, forward strand.
GCGATAACTTGTTTGCCGCTCTGCAGACCGATCTTTACTCGCGTGCCATGATCGTCGGTGAACTTCTCAATCGACGAAACCTCTTCGCCCAGCCGCAGCGTGACTCGGTTCTCGCGCATCTGATAGGCCAAGGAGTCAGCGATCTCGTTGTCGACGAAATCGAGCAGAATCGGCCTCTTATCGATCAATGTGATACGCACGCCCAGCGCGGCAAAGATCGTCGTGTACTCCGA
>VFZQ01000825.1 GCA_016871135.1 Acidobacteriota bacterium
ACCCCCAACCTCACCTTCTCGCCAACTCGGACCAAGCGGTAACTCCTTTACCTTCAACTCCGCTCCCGCTCACTCCGCGCTAATTTGGACAGCCGTGGTCATATACCGGGCCTGCCTCCCATTATATTGACAAGCTCGCACCGTTCTCGATATCGTCCGAGTCATGAGCCGTACTGGGCTAGTGCCCTTCGTGATTGCAGTAACCGCCGCCGCGCAGCCGGAATTGCGCGCCACGCTAGACAAGTATTGTGTCGGTTGCCACAATACACGCACTAAAGCGGGATCGCTGGCGCTCGACGCGGTGCCCGCCGATAGTGCAATGACGTGGGAGCGCGTTGTGAGGCGCCTGCGCGCCCGCAGCATGCCACCGGCCGGGATGCCGCGTCCCAATACGGCGACCTATGAGGCGCTGATCGCATCGCTTGAGAACACGCTGGACGGCGGCAAATTGAACCCGGGCCGTACCGATACCTTCCGGCGTTTGAACCGCACCGAGTACCGGAATGCGATTCGCGATCTGCTCTCGCTTGATGTCGACGTTTCCGCGCTGCTGCCATCCGACGATTCCAGCCACGGCTTCGACAACGTCACCGTGGGCGATCTTTCGCCGACGCTGCTGGAACGCTATCTGAGCGCCGCGCGCAAGATCAGCCGGCTCGCGATCGGCATTCCCGGCAAAGCGCCGGGCGGCGAGACGGTGATCCTTCCGCCCGACCTCACGCAGGAAACGCACTTCGAGTCGCTGCCGCTCGGCACGCGCGGCGGACTTGTCATGCCGTACACGTTTCCCGTCGACGGCGAATATGAGTTTCAGATCCGACTCGCGCGCGATCGCAACGAACGCGTCGAAGGCTTGAACGCCGAGCACGATGTCGAACTTTTGATCGACGGCGAGCGCATCCGGCTGTTTGTCGTGAAGCCTCCCGCCGGCGGCAAGGACCACAGCAACGCCGATACCCATCTCAACGTGCGGATCGACGTCAAAGCCGGCCCGCATGTGGTGATGGCGACGTTCCCGAAGAAGTACTCGGCGATGCTTGAGACGGAGCGCCAACCCTACGAAGCGCACTTCAACATGGACCGTCATCCGCGCATTACGCCGGCGGTCTACTCGGTCACGGTGAACGGTCCGTTCACGGTGAAAGGCCCCGGCGATTCGCCCAGCCGGCGGCGGCTGCTGGTGTGCAAGCCGGCGTCGTTGAACGAAGAAGAGCCGTGTGCGAAAAAGATCTTTCAGACTGTTGCGCGCCGTGCGTATCGCCGGTCGGTCACCGACGCCGACATCGCGGCGCCGCTGCGCTTTTTCCGCGAAGCGCGCGCGGGAGCGAGCTTTGAAACGGGCGTCGAGATGGGCTTGCGGTCGATACTTGTCAGCCCCGACTTCGTGTTTCGCGTCGAGCAGGAACCGGCCGGCGTGGCGCCAGGCACCGCGTACCGCGTGTCGCCGTTCGAACTTGCGTCGCGGCTTTCGTTCTTCCTTTGGAGCAGCATCCCCGACGATGAGTTGCTCGCGGCCGCGGAGAAAAATACCTTACAAACTCCTGCGATTTTGGAAAAGCAGGTCCGCCGCATGCTCGCCGACGACCGTTCGCGCGCGCTGGTCAATAACTTCGCCGAACAGTGGCTGTACTTGCGAAACCTCTCTTCCTCGAATCCCGACATGCGCTTGTTCGCGGGCTTTGACGATAACCTGCGCCAGGCCTTCAGGCGCGAGACTGAACTGTTTTTTGAAAGCATCATGCGCGAAGACCGCAGCGTGCTCGATCTTCTCCGTGCGAACTACACGTTCCTGAACGAGCGGCTGGCCAAGCATTACGAGATTCCGAACATCTACGGCAGCCGCTTCCGCCGCGTCGAACTGACGCCGGAGATGCATCGCGGGGGACTATTGCGGCACGGCAGCGTGCTGACCGTGACGTCCTACGCACACCGCACCACGCCGGTCATTCGCGGGAAGTGGATTCTCGACAACCTTCTTTCCGTTCCGCCGCCGCCCCCGCCGCCGCAGGTGCCCGCGCTCAAGGAGAACGCGGGCATCGGCAAGAATCTGACGATGCGCGAACGGATGGCGCAGCACCGCGTGAATCCGCAGTGCGCGGCGTGCCACAACGTGATCGACCCGGTCGGCTTCGCGATGGAGAATTACGACGCCGTCGGCCGCTGGCGCATTACCGACGACGGCAAGCCGATCGACAATGCAGGTTCGCTGCCCGACGGCGCGAAGTTCAACGGGGTTGATGGCTTGCAGGCGGCGATCCTCAAGTATCCCGATCTCTTCGCGACAACCGTGGCCGAGAAACTGTTGACATACGGTCTTGGCCGCGGCGTCGAATACTTCGATGGCCCGGCGGTGCGGAAAGTCGTCCGCTCGGCCAAGGCCCAGGATTACAAGTTTTCTTCGTTCATAATAGGAGTCGTCGGTAGTGCTCCGTTCCAGATGAGGAGGTCCCAATGATCATCACGCGAAAAGCCCTGTCCCGCCGCACTCTGTTGCGCGGCGCTGGCACCGCCATCGCGCTGCCGTTGCTCGACGCCATGACGCCGGCGTTGTCGGCAGCGTCGAAGCCGGTGCGCCGCTTGGGATTTGTCTACATTCCCATGGGATCGACGATTCAGGAATGGACGCCCGCGGGTGGCACGGGAAAGCTCGGCGAACTGTCGCCGTCGCTTAA
>VFZQ01000826.1 GCA_016871135.1 Acidobacteriota bacterium
GCACGCCTCAAGGGCGCACACGGCTAAAGGAATTCGGAATACTGTGGATTCGAACGTCATCATTCAACAACAAGAAGAGCGCCCGGCCCTAGCCACCTACGAAGACATCGCGGGCCGCATGGAGCACTCGCTCACGCAGCCCGATCTCAACGAAGAGCAGACCTCGGCCGCTTTACACAAAGCGCGCGCCTACGGTCTTGCCGCCGTCATGGTCCGTCCGTCCGATGTCGACATCGCCGTCCGTATCCTCGACGGCTCGTCCGTCCGTGTCGCCAGCGTCGCCGGATTTCCCCATGGCACTTCGACAACAGCCACCAAGTTGTATGAAGGCCGCGACCTGCTTCGCCGCGGTGCGAAGGAAATTTCGCTCGTCGTTCACCCCGGCAAGATGAGATCGCGCCAGTTCCAACACGTGGAGACCGAAATCCTCCAAATGAGCGAAAGCTGCCACCAGGCCGACGCCGTTTTGAAAGTTGTGTTTGAAACTTCTTATCTCGTCGAGGATCTAAAGATCATCCTGTGCAAAATGTGCAAGCGCACCGAAGCCGACTACGCCGAGACCGACACCGGCTACGGGCCGGGCGTCTACGAATCCGCCGACCTCGCTCTGCTCAAGACCATCTGCAAGGATGTCGTCAAGATCAAAGCGACCGTGTCGGCGCTCGATCAGGTGCACGCCGCCTACGCCGCCGGCGCGGAACGCTTCGGATCGCTCGATGCCTTCGCTATTCTCGATGTGTGGAAGGCGGAACTCGAGGCCAAAGCCAAAGCGGCCGCGGTTTCCGAGTGACCTTGGATTTTGATATAAAGGGGCAGTAGTGGAACTTACTCGTCGATCTCTTCTGATGTCCGCCCTCGCGCCCCCTCCGGCGCAAGGCAAGCTTGTCGACACACATATTCACCTGTTCGACCCCGCGCGCTTTCCCTATCACCCCACCGCGACCTACCAGCCCAAACCCGAGACCCTCGACGATTATGCCAAGGTCATTCCGGGCATCGGCCTCGACCACGCCATTGTTGTTCACCCCGAGCCCTACCAGGACGATCACCGCTACCTCGAATACTGCTTCCAAAACGAACCGCGCAAAGGCTTCTTTAAAGGCACCGTGCTCTTCGACGGCGCCGATCCCGCCAGCCATGGGCGGATGAAAGACATTGTCAAGAAGTGGCCCGATCGCATCGTCGCGCTGCGTGTGCACGCGATGAACAAAGAGATTAGCGGCAAAGGCGCCATCCGCAATCGCGATCTGACAAGCCCGCAAATGGCCCAGACCTGGGCGGTCGCAACCAAGCTCGGCCTCGCCGTGCAAATGCACATGATCCCAATGTTCGCGCCACAAGTCGGCGCGCTCGTACAAAAAACTCCCGGCGCGACCGTCATCATCGACCACCTTGGCCGCTACTTGCAAGGCACGTCCGCCGAGTACGACGAAGTGTTGAAGCTCGCCAAGAAGGGCCGCGTCTACATGAAGTTCTCCGGCCTCGGCTATAGCTCGAAAGAAAAGGCGCCGCACCGCGATCTCGGCGCGCTCGCCAAACGCATCCTCGACGCCTTCGGCCCCGACCGCATCATCTGGGGCGGCCTCGGCATGAGCAAGCGGAAATTCGCCGAGCAAAAAGAAGCCTTCGAAACCGTCTGGGCCTTCACCGACGAATCGACGCGCGCCAAAATCCGCGGCGGCAACGCCATGCAGCTATTTCGCCTGGGCTGACCGTACGGACCGCACGAACTCTCTCGCCGCATCGGCGGCCGCGGCCTGCGCCGCGGGCGGAGCCTTCGATGCAATCCGAGTTGCAGTGATCTGCGTGCTCCCTTGTGCGCCGACCGAAAAAATCACAGTCGCACCCGTCGCCACGGTGAACTTCTCAAGCAACAACTTCGCACCGCCATTCGCCAGCGCTTCCATCGATAACGACGCCTTGTTGGGGTGATTGCGCAAGTAGTTGTTGATCTCGGTCGCCACCGTGACCAGGTCCGGAAACTCCTCGTCCTTCAGCGTGTCCGGATAAACGACGTTCGTCTGCACGATCGCCGTACGGTTGTTGCCGAGATCGGCCTGTATCAGAAACGTCGTCGTCACCGAGCCCGCCGCCGGTGGAGTCTGCGCAACGGAAGCCAGCGAAACCAAGAGTGGAAGAAGAAACCTCATGCCCGGATTGTACTTCGTTCTTACCAGCGCCGTCCGCGCCCCCGGCCCCAATAGCCGCGCCCGCCGATGACTACTAGTCCGCCGTTGCCTCCATACCAGCCCGGATATCCCCAGCCCGGCCCGCCGTAAATCCACGGACCGCCCCACACGGCGCCCCGATCGTCGCGCCGTTCGCGTCGCTGCACGGTTGCCGGTTCATAGTCTTCCTGCCGCACCGGCTCAAACGCCATTTGTGTGCGGGTCACGTCGATCGTGATCGGCTCCAGCGTCCGGAACGTTAAAACGGATTCCGGATAAATTGTAGTGGCCGCGCCCCGTGTTGCCAGTACGCCGATGACGGCCGCCGCCGCGCCCGCACCCGCGCCGATCGCCGCGCCCTTTCCTCCCGCCGCCGACGCGCCGATCGCCGCACCCGCCGCCGTCGTTGTTCCCGCGCCGGCCGCGTCACGGCCCTTGGTCGGCGCCGCGCCAGATTCCATCAACTGCGTCCGCACCGGCATCTGCCGCCCGTCGGCCAGCGC